>CAJGDV010000145.1 GCA_904502155.1 uncultured Bacilli bacterium | reverse complement strand
ATTATATTATCACTACTAGTTTTAAAAGCGCCTTCACGGGCTTCTTTTAATATATTATTTACTGTAGGTATTGCTATTAAAGCAATTATTCCTAAAATTAGAATTACGGCAAGTAATTCTATTAATGTAAATCCTTTTTTCTTCATTCTACCACCTATTATAATTATAACAAAAAAACTATATATTGCTATATAGTTTTTTTGTTTTCATTGTATTTATTAATAATCATATCTTTTTTATATTCTAATACTTTTATTCTATTTTTTAGATAATCATAATTATTTACTCTTTCTAATATATCAGGTGTAATTACTTTATTTTCTTCTAGTCTTGTCTTTGTTTTATTTATACCGTATTCAATCATATTTAATGCATCTTTTTTATTTTCTTCTGTTATATAATTCATAAAATATGGGTCTTTATATATACTTATATATCCCATTTCATTAAATAATTTTTCTGTTTTGTTATTAAGTAAAATATCTATTAAATATAAATCATCAGGATTTTTTACTATTTCATAGTTTAATCTTTTTATTTGATCATATTTAGCATCTATTATTTCACCTATATTTCTTCTATTTCCTTTTTCATCATATTCTACTTGAAAATATTTTTGGTTTTCTTTATAAATTTTACCTTCATGTACATAATCAAATCTTACTACAGCATCCATACAATCTATGTTTATTTCATCATAGTATTTTGAATATCTTATTGCTTTCCAACTATTTGCTTTTTCTTGATATTTTTTTGCTAATTCTTTATCTGTTTTTTCATATAGTTTTGCAACACTTTCATGTCCAGCTACAAATGCTCCTATTTCTTCTTCGAATGCACAATAATAACTTTTGTAATATGCTGGTGCTTCATGAAGTAATAAATCAAATTTTAATTGATAATAGTTTTCTAATGTTAAAATATCATATTTTATTTCTCCATTAGTAAAATTATCAGCATGTTTTAATTCATGATTTATTGTATCAATTAAAGTTGCAAAGGTTTCTTTTTTGTCACTATATAATGATTTAATTAGGTAGTTAGTAAGCATAATTTTAACTTTTTCTTTAGTACATGATCCATTTATTTTTCTATCCCATGTATCAATATATTTATTTATTTTAAATTTTCTTTTACTATCTTTAGGACCTATTGTTTCAACATTATATTCGAATCCTTTTTCATAAGTTTTTACTTTCGCATATAATGTTACGAATGCATCAATTTTTTTCTCGCTTATACTCTTTTTATATTGTTCTTCGTTTATATAGATATTAATAAACTTCATTACTGTATCATATTCTTTTTCTATATCTATATTTTTATAGTTTTTATAAATATATTTTAATAATTCTTTTTTATCCATAATTTACACCCCCTAAAATTATGCATAATCATCATGTTGTGATATATTATATCATTTTTTTAGTTTATGTCAAATTAGACACAAAAAAGACACTATTTTCCAGTATCTTTTTCTTTATATATTTTTCGTATTTTCTTTTTGCTAATTTACTAAGTTTTCTTTTATTATGCCTTTAGAATCTTCAATTATTTATCAAACACCACATAACTTAGGATTTTCTAAGCATGATGGTTTTGATAGTGAATATAAATAATCTTCTTCACTATCATCTATAATTCTTATAAATGGTGGTTCTACTGATATTACATCATATATTTTATTATTGGTTAAACCATCTACTCCAAATGATTTACCAATGTATTTTACTTTACCTATCATATGTTATTACTCCTATTTATTATTATGTCATTTATTTCTTGTATAAAACTACTTCTTCTTTTTATATTTTCATCTACTAATAAATATACTTTATTTTTAGTTCTAGTTAATGCTACATAGAATAATCTTCTTTCTTCGGCTTGCTCTATTTTTTCTTCTTTTATTTTTCATATAAATAATTAGATATATATTATTTATTTTCTAGTTTACTATTAAATTCATCTATTATACTATCACCTATTGTAACTTAATTATAT
>CAJGDV010000144.1 GCA_904502155.1 uncultured Bacilli bacterium | reverse complement strand
TTTTTGAAAACGGTATAAAAAAACATTATGATGTAACAAATCATACCAAAAAAGGTATACTAGTAGATAAAGATTGTTATGAACAAATCTATAAATATGGAACAAGAGTTAATTAATAAAAATCAATTATATATTTTATTTAAAGAAATAATTGATAAGAAACAAATATCTAATCATTTAGAAAAATTAACATTTGATAATGATTTACCAGCATTTGCATGTTATTGCGAAAAATTAAAAGAAATTTTTTATAATTATAGCATGATAAAGAATGCAATAAATCATGAAAATATTGATATTTATATTAGAGTTTTATTACATGAAATTCGTCATGCTGAACAAAGAAAAACAAATTTAAATTATATTTTAAATAATTTAATACAAGATTCGCTTACTTATCGAAATGAGGTAAACTATATTTGTTTGCCTCATGAAATTGATGCTGATATATTTTCATACTTTCATTTTTATAATAGAAAACAATTTATTGATGAAGAAGAGGCACACATCTATTTAAAAAAGATTTATAATGTTATAAAAAAAAAGTATAATCAAAGTATCCCAGCAAAAATGTTTTATTATGAAATAGATTTTATAGAAAAATATTATTCCATTCTTGATAAGATTAAATCAAATTATTTAAAATTACAATATGGAATATATTTAGATGATAAGGTTTTAAATGAAATGGATCATTATCTTCAATACCCATTAGAATATAAAAAAATAATTACTAAAAATTTTTCATTATAAATTGTTTTCAAAAAAAGAATTATAAATTTGAAGTGAACCCAAAATTTTTCACTTTTAAAAAAATAGTTTATTATAAAATAACATCTCAAGAAAAGAGATGTTATTTTTGTGAGAAGAAATAATAAATGGAACAAATTCTAATTCATAATTGTGAAGTTGGTATAAAGCATCTTCTACTGGTAATATAACATGATTATATGATATGAGTGGTGGAACATTACAGACTATATAGATGGTGAATTATATTTTAGTTGATTTGAAAGTGCTTCCATACATTTGTAATCTAATAATTTGTTAAAATATTAATGTTATTACAATATAAAAAAAGGAACTATTTAAAGTTCTTTTTTTATATAATAAATTAAATTTATACTTTTATGATTTTATTTTCTTCTTTTATATTCATATTTAATATGCTATACTAAAAATAAGATAGGAGAGCATTGTAGTATGAAAACAAAGAAACATAGTTTTAGAAATATTGATAAAAGTTTAATAGTTATATTGTTTTATGCAATTATAATATTAGCAATAGGGTTTATTGTTTTTAAAGATCATAATAAAATTAATAATGGAATAGTATTAGAAGAAAAAATGGTCAATATAGATATCGGTGATACTAAAACAATAAATTTAAAGATAGACAATATAAGTATTGATGATATAAGCTGGGAAAGCGAAGATACAAGCATAGCAACAGTAGATAGTAATGGTAATGTTACTGGTATAAAAGAAGGTAAAACTTATATAAATATTAAATACGGTAATAAAATTAACGAGAGATGTGAAATCATAATAAATGATTTAGAAGAAGAATCTGAAAAAATAATTTTAAATGAATCTAACATTGTTATACTTCCAGGAACAAATGAAAATATAGATGCAATTTTTAATGAAGAAAAAATAGATAATAAAGTTGAATGGACAAGTAGTAATCCAAATGTAGCAACAGTAGATAATAATGGAAATATTATTGGAGTACAAGAAGGTACTACAACAATAACAGTAAAAACAGAAGACGGAAGTAAAGAAGCAACATGTGAGGTAAAAGTTGTAGATTCGATAATAAGTGTAACAAAAGTAAGTTTAAATGATTCAAGTGTTAAATTAAAAATAAATGAATCAAAAAAACTAACTGCAACAGTATCACCAAGTAATGCTACAAATAAAGCAGTAACATGGTCAAGTAGCAATACAAGTGTTGCAACAGTAGATAATAATGGTAATGTAAAAGGAATAAAAGCAGGAACAGCAACAATAACAGTA
>CAJGDV010000143.1 GCA_904502155.1 uncultured Bacilli bacterium | reverse complement strand
TATATTTTAAAAAGAATAAAGCTAAAATTCTACTTGGCTTATGTCGCGGTAAAAAGAATTATGATAAAAGAGAAGCCATTAAAGAAAGAGACATCAAAAGAGATTTACAAAAAAATTATAAATATAATTAAAAGAGTCTATTGTAAGGCTCTTTTTTTTTGATATAATTAATAATAGGTGATAGTAGTGAAAAAAGGATTTACACTTATAGAATTATTAGCAGTAATTTTAATTTTAGGAATTATTGCATTAATAGCAATACCAACTGTTAATAACATATTAAAAGAAGCAAGAAGAGGGGCATTTAGTTCAACACTCAATAATTTAAATAAAGCTATAGAAGAAAAATGTACAATGGAACAAATAAAAAATCAGACAATAACAACACAATATACAATAACAGATGGAGTTATATCTCCAAGTATAGATATAAAAGGGGATCTCCCTGATGGAATAATAACAGTAAATAACAATTGTGAAATAGCATTTACTTTATCAAATGATAATTTTACTGGGACAAAAGATTATAACAGTGAAATCGTTATAAATGATTATATAATTGAAAAAGAAATATATACTGAAGAATTATTAAATGGAACCGATCCAGTTTTAAATGATGATTTAATCCCTGTAATTATAGAAAATAATGGTACAGTAAAAAAAGCGGACATTTATGAAAAATGGTATAGTTATGAAGAAAAATGGTGGGCGAATGCTGTGGTTTTAACAGATATTGGTAAAGTAGAAGATGATGGGACTATATTGGAAGATTCTATAGAATCATATTTTGTATGGATACCAAGGTATAAATACAAATTATTTAATATGGGTAATTACAATTCTGTATATAGTTCTTCCCCAAATGGTAATAGTAAAACATCTATCGAAGTTATTTTTGAAAATAAGGATATTCCAGTATCAACAGGTACTGCGATTGGACAGTATTATTCACATCCAGCATTCCAGGCGTTTGATGCTAATGGCATATGGGTAGGAAAATTTGAAACATCTGGAACGACTAGTCAATTACAAGTTAAACCAAATGTTAAGCCACTTGTTAATTTAGATGTGAAGACAATATTTAATTCCTCATATAATTATCAAAGAGATAATGATTCACACATGATGAAAAATACAGAATGGGGTGCAGTATCATATTTATCACTATCAAATTATGGAATTAATGATGAAATTAATATTAATAATAATAGTAATCTTAGGACAGGTTATAGTTCTATAGTACATATACATGATGAAAGTTTTACAGGAGCATATGGAACTAATAATAGTACTACACTACCATATAATACTGAAACTGGATATTTAGCGAGTACGACAGGTAACATTTCAGGTATATATGATATGAGTGGTGGTTCATTTGAATACGTAGCGGCTTATATAGATGGTAATTTAGGTTCAAGTGGATTTACCTCTTTACCTACTAATAGTGAAAAATATTTTGATAAATATTCTAGTGAAAGTGGAGTTACTAAATTTAATAACAGGATTTTAGGAGATGCAACAGGAGAAATGGGACCATTTTATACTTATAATGGCACTTATTCAAACAATTGGTTAACAGATTATGCTTATTTTGTAGATTCTTCTCTTCAATGGGTAGGTCGTGGAGGTTATTATTTTAGTGGTTTTTTAGCTGGTCAGTTATATTTTGATAGAATGCCTGGTAGTTCTTATTCTAATGTTGGTTTTCGTATAGCATTAGCTATTAAATAAAAGTCTTTTAAAGACTTTTTTAAATTGACAAATTTAATTATATTTTTTATAATGTATTTATATGGGGATGCCTGGTTTCGACAGGTATGTCAATGCTTAAACTGCAAGTGGTATGCAACGCCTCAAGTGCAAACAAAAAATAACTGGAAACAGAAATACTTTAGCTTTTGCCTAATAGGCCTTAGATAATATAAAAGCTGCTTCTCTTTATTTCTCTCCCGCGGAAATTTAGAGGGGCTCGACTTAGTGGGATATATTATTGCTTAGTCCTTAAGCAATAATGAATTTTAAAGGACTTACT
>CAJGDV010000142.1 GCA_904502155.1 uncultured Bacilli bacterium | reverse complement strand
CACAACCAGTACATTTTTTATCCATAATATTTTCCTTTATAAAATAAGTTAGCTTTTGATAATTTTTTTATTAATTTTTTTTCTCTCATTCTTTGTACTTTTGTTAATATCATATCACTCTTAGCACTAATAGGATTAACTAAGATTGTAGTAATACCAACTTTATTACCACCTATAATATCTGTATAAAATTGATCTCCAACAATTGCGATTTGAGATTCATTATAATTAAAATGTTCCATAACATATAAGAATTTCTTTGGTGATGGTTTAAAACATCTATAACATACATCAACATTTAATTGTTCTTTAAATGGTTGTAATCTTTTTTTGCCGCTATTAGAAAAAATAATAACTTTAAATCCCATATCTTTTAGTGAGATAAATAAATCTTTAATTTTTTTTGTTGGTAATTTTTCATTATAAGGTATTAAAGTATTATCTAAATCAAATAATAAACATTTAATACCACTTTGTTTTAATTTTTTATAATTAATATCATAAATACTTTTTTTATATAAATCTGGTACATAGATTTCCATATATACTTCACCTTCCGACACTTTAATTTTATCATAATATAAAAAAAATGTATATTAAAAAGAGAATTAAATTCTCTTTTGTTTTATATTTAATTCTCTTTTTACATATTCAAATATTTCATTATTGATTTCATCAATTGATTTAATATCTTCTTTTGTTACACCAGTTAATTTGTTAGAACATTCAATTGTTTTGAAATCATAAAGATTAGCAATTTCGATATATGCTTTTTCAGCATTTTTTAAATGATTTTCATCCATTTCATGTTGATCAGGTTTTTCTAATCGACCTTGTTTTAAAATATTAGCCGCTTCAAGTGGCATATGTAAGAAAATTTTAATATCAGGTTTTACAAGGTCATATAATTCAAATTCTAATGTATTTATAAAATTATACATTTTTAATCTTTCATCTTTATCAAATATTTTTCCACCTTGATGTGCCATATTAGAGTAAGTATATCTATCTAATATTACATGAATACCATTATTTAAAGCATCTAGTATTTTCTTTTCATTATATTTTCTATCAGCAATATAATATGCTGCAGCAACATGTGGATCTACATTAGCAGCGCCTTCTTCAAACCATCCTTCACATATATGTGCTTTTCCTAAATATGGTCCTCCTATAATTTTACCTGTTGGCGAATCATAGTCAGGAAAACCATATTGCATTACTTTATAACCTTCTTTTTCTAATTTTTCAATTAATTTTTTTGTTTGTGTTTCTTTTCCAGAACAATCTGTTCCTTCAACTACAATAAGTTTTCCTTTCATATTTACTACTTCTTTCTATATTCTATATGTTTAAATCTAATATTATTATTTTCATTTTCAAGAAGTTCTATTCTTTCCCACTCATCTTTATTAAATTCAGGGAAATAAACATCAGCTTCTTTAAATTCACTTTCAACTTCAGTTAAATACATTTTATCAACTAAACCAATAAATTGTTTATAAATTGATGCTCCACCAATTATAAATACTTCTTCATCAATTTCTTTTATAAATTTAATAAGATCTTCTAAATTAGTAAATGATGTTACATCTTTTATATCTAATTTATCAGCTGATAAAACTATGTGTTTTCTGTTTGGCAATAATTTAGGTAAAGATAAAAATGTATTATATCCCATAACAATTGTTTTACCAGTTGTTTTTTCTCTGAAAAATTTTAAATCATCTGGTAAGTGCCATATAAGATCATTTTTATATCCTAATTCATTGTTTTTGCCAATTGCAGCAATAATTGTTAATGTGTTCATTATTGAGCTATAGGGAAATTGATTTTTCCATGATGTTGGTAATTTAATACTTTAACATCTGAACAATCTTTATCATTACTGAAGTCGTAGAAGTTTTTAACTTCTGGATTAATCCAAATTTCAGGTGCTTTGAAATCGCCTAATTCATCATATCTTCTAATTTGTTCTTTAATACCATCAATTTGATTTACATAAATATGAGCATCTTTAATACTCCAATTTAATGTTCCTGGTTTTAATCCAGTTACTTGAGCAATCATCATTAATAATGTAGCATATTGTGTAACATTAAATGGAAGTCCTAGTGGAACATCACAACTTCTTTGGTGAACCCATAAATTTAATTTACCATCAGTTACATCCCATTCACTACTCCATACACAAGAT
>CAJGDV010000141.1 GCA_904502155.1 uncultured Bacilli bacterium | reverse complement strand
TGTTAAAAATTATGGTGTTAAGTTTTATGGTGGAACAGAATGGTTAACTTTTGAAACAGAATATAATAGTGTTAATATTTTAGCAGTATATGTAAATGCTAAATCAAATAGATATGGAGCATTTACTATTCAAACATTAGATAATACTTATAATTATAATCTTTTAAGAACATTAGCACCTGTAGTTCAATCAATTAAGTAGGGATGTATATCCCTTTTTAATTTGACTATAATCATTTTTGTGTTATAATAACGCGCAATATGGGGGGAGATTATAATGAATAAAAAGGAATTAATTAAAAAATATTGTGATTATGTTTCAGAATCAGATGTTTTATTACATCCACAAATTACACTTGAAGAAGTAGAAACAATTTTGAAATTAAAACAAGATCCTGAAATAAGAATGATATTTAATTCCATTTATGGATATAACAAAGATATTATTAATGGAATAAAAAAAGTTGCAAATGATCCATATGTTCGTAAAGCACTTATAAAAATTTCTAATAAATTAAATAGAGTAGATGAATTTGATGGTGAAGAATTATTAGGTAAATTAAACTGTCCTGATTTTGTTGATTATATTAATATTATTGATAACGATAATATAACTAGAAATATTAGTTTATATAATTTTATTTTTAAATATAAAAAAGATACGGCAATTAGTAATTTTAAAGAAAATCCTAAATTATTTAATATTTATGTTAATGATTCACAAAAATATTATTATGATTTAGATGATATAAACGACTATAAAGAATATAGACATAATTATTATGTTGATATGATTAATAATGGACATGAAAGATTATTATCTAATATTGTATCTAGTTATTTTGGAATGAATTATACAATTTTTAAAGAAAATATTAAAAATATAAAATATATTGATTCTAAATATGATTTTATTAAAGATAAAAAATTACTTGATTATATTGATTCTATTAACAAATTAGATAAAAAAGGATTACTTGAATATATAGAAAAAGTAAAAAATCTAGAAAACTATTTTAGTGATATTAAAAAGAGATTAGGTGATATTGCTAAAAATGATATTATTAAAAAAATTAATTATGTTAAGATTTCTAAAAATAATGTTAAAAACTTTGATGGTGAAGAATTTACATTCTTAGTTCATAAAATTAAAGGATTGTTACAGTTAGATATTACTAAGAAATTAGAACAAGATATTAGTGAGTGGGATAAAAATTATCAAGATAATGCTTATATTTCATGTAGTTTAATTAATAATGATAATTTATCACTTACTTCTGGCGAATTTCTAACATTAGGATTTCAAAACATAACTAAAGACCATATTTTAGCTTTAAATAATAAAGATATGTTCTTTAAGTCAAAAGATATTAAAGGTAATCAATTAGATTTAGTATCAAATTATTTATTAGCAGAACAAATATTAAATACTACAAATGCTTGTTATAATGAAGTTGTATTAAAAAGATTTGATGAAAATAAAAAAGCATTACATCCTGATTTTATTTTAACTTTTGATGGATTAAATGATAAAAGTATAAATGCTAGTAACTATTTTAATGTTCCAATTTATAATATTAATACTGAAGCATATGCATTAAAATTAATAATGAAATTAAAAGTATTAAAAGAAAAAGATTATGATTTATATTTAGAGTATATTAAACGATTAACATATTGTATAAATTGTGATTTTAAATGTCTTGGTGATTATTATGAACAAATTTGTCAAAATATACAAATTGATTCAAAAGAAGAAGATGAATTAGTTAAAAAATTTAATATGAATAAAAACAGAAAATAATTTTCTGTTTTTTTCATATTATTTATTGAGGTGCATATGAAAAAAATTATATTTTTAATTTTATTATTACCAATAATATGTAATGCTGAAGAAATCAATTTAGCAAAAACGGCTAAAAGTGTAATTATGTTAGAAGCATCAACAGGTGAAGTAATTTATGAAAGAGATGCTGATATAAAATTACCACCAGCAAGCATGACAAAAATAATGACAATGTTGCTTACAGTAGAAGCAATTGAAAATGATGTTATTAAATGGGATGATATAGTTACTGTATCAGAAAATGCTTCTAAAATGGGTGGTAGTCAAATTCTTCTTGAAACAGGAGAAGAAATGAAAGTAGAAGATTTATTTAAAGGAGTTGCTGTAGCAAGTGGTAATGATGCTGCTGTAGCTTTAGC
>CAJGDV010000140.1 GCA_904502155.1 uncultured Bacilli bacterium | reverse complement strand
CTGTTTGTTCTACTACTTCTTTTATTTCTAGTTCACTAGGTTCTACTAGATCAATCCAACAATTTGGTTCGATTTTTTTTAATTTATCTAATGTGCCATCGTTACTGTTTTTGAATATTCTTATCATATTATCACCATTATAAGTATAACACAAAAAAATAAAAAAGACACTAATTTGTGTCTTTTAGTTTATTACTTTTAAAAAAACAATATATATATTACTTTCCTATATTTATAAAAATTATTATCCATAAAATACATAAAAGAGGAACTAATAAAGTAAACTTAAGATGTTTTGTCTTATGTCTAAACATTTGCATTGAAAGATAAAAACCAAAAGGTCCTCCTATTAAACAACTAAGAAGTAAAAGTCCCTCACTAATGCGATATTTTCTTTTTATAGCTTTCCTTTTATCGATAAAACATAAAAGAAAAGCAAATATATTAATTCCTATAAAATAATAAATCATTTTTTCACCTCAAAATAAAATGTTGTACCCTTATTAAGTTCTGATTCTGCTCCATATTTAAATTTATGTTTTTTTAAGATACTTTCAACTATTGAAAGACCTATACCAGAGCCTTTTTTATCTCTTCGATATTTTTTATCTACTTTATAATATTTTCTCCATATTAGTTTTAAATCTTCTTTTTTAATGCCTTTACCATGATCAGTAATATTAATTCTAACCTTATCAGTTTCATCGATTAAATCAATTATAACCATTTTATCATCACCAACATGATTTAAAGCATTAGTAAGCAAATTATATATAACCTGTTCTAATCTTTTTATGTCAGCTTTAACAATAATTTCATCATCATAATCAAATTTAAATTTTACATCCATTATCTCAAAACGATTAATTATTGATTTGATTAAAGATACAATATCAAATTTTATAATATTTAATTTTTCAATATTAGCTTTTTCTTTTGATAATAAAACGATATCATCAACAAGAAGATTTAGTCTATCAGATTCTTCTATAATTACATTTAAATTATCTTCCCTTTTTTTATCATCTTTGTAAGTTAAATCACGAACCATTTCTGCGTAAGCTTTTATCATGGTAAGAGGTGTTTTTAAATCATGGCCTACATTAGCCATAAGTTCACGTGATAATTCTTCGGTTTTATTTAGTTCATTTACTGTTTGATTAAGCGTTTTTGCAAGTTCATTTAATTCTTCAATATTTTCATTGCTAGCAAAATATATATTTTCATAATCTCCTGTTGATATTTTCATTGCTTCATTGTTAATTTTAATAATAGGATTACTAATTATCTTAGAAATATAATAACCTACTAACAAGGATAAAATTAAAACTATAATTGTAACAATTATAAATTGATTTTTTAAAATATCAATAGCACTATCTAATGGTTCTAGAGAAGTACTTAAAAATACGTATGTATTACTATTAAGTTTAATTGCTTTAATTAATACTTTATTATTAAAGCGAGGATTAATAAGTTCATAAGTTTGTTCTAGTTCTAAACTATTAATAAATACATCTTTATAATCTATGTTTGATGACATACAACCTCTATTAAAAGATTGGGAATCAAATATTACATTATTATCAGTATAAACTTGTATACATATACCATTATCTTTTGCTAGTACATCTAGATTTTGATATAGAAGATTATTTTCATAATATTTTTTTATTGCTGTTTTAGTTTTATTAATATCTTCAACTTTAGAATATTCATAAAATTTATTTAAAAAGATAATTTGAAATAACCATAAAAAGAATAAAATTACTACTGAAAATAAAATTAAATATTGCCATATTTTTACTTTTAAACTATTTAATTTCAAATTTATATCCCATATTTCTAATTGTTATTATTAAATCACGATAATTTGGTCCTAAATTGTTTCTAAGTTTTTTTATATGAGTATCAACTGTTCTATCGTCACCAAAGAAACTATAACCCCAAAGTTTACTTAAAATTGTTTCTCTTGATACAGCAATATTTTTATTTTTTACTAAGAATGTTAATATTTCATATTCTTTTGGCGTTAATTTTATTTCACCACCATCAATTGAAACTGTATGACCTAGATAATCTATTTCTAAACCCTTATAAATAAATTTGTCGCCAATATTATTTCTTTTGGTTACTGCTTTAATTCTAGCCATTAATTCTTTAGGAGAAAATGGTTTTGTAATATAATCATCTATTCCTAAATCAAAACAATATAATTTATCAAATTCTTCTTTTCTTGCTGATAGCATAATAATAGGTATATTTTTTATT
>CAJGDV010000139.1 GCA_904502155.1 uncultured Bacilli bacterium | reverse complement strand
CTATCACTCCTATTATAAATTATAACATAAAAAAGATAGATTTAAAATCTATCTTACTAGAACTGAATCTCCCTTTGTTACACCTGTAAACATATTTGAGGTAGTAGCATTTGATGTATTCCATCCATCACCAATTTTAACTTGTTGTAAATCCTTTTGATAAGAAAACATTTTATCCATGTAAATTGCACTTGAAGTATTCCATGTTGAAATATCAACATTTTTTAAATTAGATATAGCATATTGTGTTGATCCAAATAATAATTCCATATCCTCAACATTTGAAACATCAAAATGTCTTAAATCAAGAGTATCCATATTACTTCCTGCAAACATACCTCTCATATTTATAACCTTACTAGTATTAAAAGAACTTATATTTAAACTTCTTAATCCTCTTGCATGCATAAACATTTGAAACATACTAATAACATTAGATGTATCAAAACTAGATAAATCAAGAGAAGTTAATGAATCACTCCAGCAAAACATATTACTCATTGTTATAACATTAGAAGTATAAAAATTACTTAAATCTAATGATGTTAATTTTGTCGAATCAAAAATACCAATCATTTGCACTGCATTAGTTGTATTGAAATGTGCTATATCAATACTTGATGTTTTAGTATATTGAAACATATAATTGTATGTATTAGTATAATCACTATATAAATTTGATAAATCTATAGTTGTTGCTGGTAATTTATAAAATAAATATTCAGAATTATAATTCATATAGATTTTTTCATCTGATCCTACATATAATTTGTAATTTGACCCATCAGCTACTAGCCATGATTTAATTTTACCATTTCCTGATAAGGAAACATCTTTTACTTCAATAGCATTTTCTGGAATATCTAAATTTTTTATAAAGTATGCTTCTGAAATAGATTCATAATATGTTTCATATATTTCTTCAAATAATGACCCTGGTAGTAAATATGTCTTACCTTCATATTCCCATTTTACTTTTCCCGGTTTTCTTAACATATAATCTTCAAAATCTGAATTATTATCACTTTTATATGTATAAGTTCCATCTGTAACATTGAATGATAAAATATCACAATTATTATCTAATGCTATATATCCATCTTTTGGCATAGTACCTTTTATATCAATATATGAAGATATTTTATTATTATTAAAATGATACATTGTAATTGGCAATTGGTTTTTTATTTGACTAGTTTGACATTGTGTTTGAGATGTTTTCATAATATTATCAACACCTGTTTTAAAAGCACCTTCTCTAGCTTCTGTTAAAATTTTATTGACAGTTGGTATTGCTATTAACGCAATTATTCCAAGTATTAGAATTACAGCAAGTAATTCTATAAGTGTAAATCCTTTTTTTCTCACTACTATCACCTATTATTAATTATAACATAAAAAAGTTAGATAATTTCTAACTTTTCATTTTTTACATCAATATTAATAATTTGTCCAAAATTAATATTTCCTTCAATAATATTTTTAGCAATCAAAGTTTCAATATTAGCTTGAACATATCTTCTTATTGGTCTTGCTCCATAATTTGGATCATATGAATTTTCTATAATATACTCTTTAGCACGATGTGTTAAGTTTAATTTTAAATTTTTATCTTTTAATCTATCTTCTATTTCAAAAATTATATTTTCAAGGATATTATATACAATATCTTTAGATAATGAATTAAACATTATAACTTCATCTATACGATTTAAAAATTCAGGTTTAAAATATTGTTTTAATTCATTTAATACTAAATTAGAATCTTTATTTTCTAAAATATATTCACTACCTATATTAGATGTCATAATAATAATAGTATTTTTAAAATCAACAGTTCTACCTTGTGAATCAGTAATTCTACCATCATCTAATATTTGAAGTAAAATATTGAAAACATCTTTATGTGCTTTTTCTATTTCATCAAATAAAATAATACTATAAGGATTTCTTCTAACAGCTTCAGTTAATTGACCACCATCATCATATCCAACATATCCTGGAGGAGAACCAATTAATCTGGCTACAGAATGACTTTCCATATATTCACTCATATCAATTCTAATCATATGTCTTTCATCATCAAATAGTTCATAAGCAAGTGTTCTAGCCACTTCAGTTTTACCTACGCCAGTAGGTCCTAAAAAGATAAATGAACCAATAGGTTTATTAGGATCTTTGATACCTGCTCTAGCTCTTTTAATTGCTTCAGATACTAGATGGATAGCTTTTTCTTGTCCTTTGACTCTTTTTTGCATATTTTTTTCTAGGTTTAATAATTTATCTTTTTCTGAACCAATTAATTTGTTTACTG
>CAJGDV010000138.1 GCA_904502155.1 uncultured Bacilli bacterium | reverse complement strand
TATTAAATTAGTGTTTTTTTTATTTGATTTATTTGATATAATTATAATAGAGGGTGATAGTAATGGCTAGACATTTTTGTGCATCAGTGTTTTTAATAAACCCTGAGGATAAACGAATTTTATTAGTAAAACATAAGAAATTTAACAAGTGGGTTCAACCTGGAGGTCATATTGAAGATGAAGAAACACCAGAAGAAGCAGCATTAAGAGAGACTTATGAAGAAACAGGAATTAAAGTTAAACTTCTAGGAGAAAGATTCCCTAGAGAGGATGATTTTATTAAACCTCTTGGTATTCAAAAAAATCGCAACAAAGAAGGAGATGTGCATATAGATATTATATATGCTGGAATACCAATTAACGATGATGAGGCTCAAGCTAGTGATGAAAGTATTGACATACATTGGTTTACACGAAAAGAATTAGATTATATCGATTTATTTCCAGATATTAAAATTACATACGATTATATAATTAATGAAATAATAAAGTAGGTGTGTTATGAATGTTATTAATTTTTGGTTAGATTTTTTATTACCAATTCTTTCAATTATTATTCCTGTTTTTGCAACTTTATATACTGTTAATAATAGAATTAAAAATCAAAACAGAGAAAACCATCAACCATATGTAGTATTAGATAGTATTGTAGATATTGATAAAATAAATGAATTTTCATACTATTTAACACCAGTAGGACGTAATTATAGAAATGAAAATCCTAATATTGATTTTAGTAATATTAAAAGTAAAAATGATATTAATGTTAAATTAGTTTTAAAAAATATTGGATATGGTGTTGCAACAAACATTAAGTTTTATAACTTATTAACTGGAAAACAAGTACACGGAACACAAGCAAGTAATCTTGATCAAAATCAAAAACTATTTACAACATTTGATATGCAAGCAGGAGATGAAAAAGGAATACAGGCTAGAATTATTAATTTAGTAACTGAATCAGAAGAAGGAATTTTAGTTGAAGATCATATTAGAATGCTTGTAATTTATCATGATTTAAATGGTAATATATATAATTTTATTTTAAGTATAAATGCTAAAGCAGCGGGACATTATGATTTCTTTGCATATCAACCTGCAAGTAAAAGTTATAAAAAATGGAAAAAAGAAAATTATGCTAATTATAAAAAAATTATTAGAGAATATGATTAAAAAAAAGGCTAAATATTTATTTAGTCTTTTCTTTTAATATAAATGCTATTATAGCAAGTGTTAATATAATTATTATTATATAGTCTGGAGTAGTTTCTTCTTCCATCCATAAATTTTTGCCTTCTTTTTTAGCTTCATCTTGTGCTTGTATTAATCTGTCTGTATATTTGTATTCATCATATAGATAGGCTACTTCAGCTAATCCTTCTTTAATAACTTCTTCTTGAAGAAGTTTATCATCAATAAAAACCCATACTAAATGTCTATCATATTTATCTTGTTTATCACTATTACTATCGTATTCTAATTCAATATTTTTAGCTTCTTTTAATAACTTACAAGTATATTCACTAGCTTCTGGTCCATACTTTTCAATTTCTTTTGTTGATTCTGGAGTATCTATTGCAAGAAATCTTGTTTTTATTTCTTTATTATTATAAATAAAATAAGCAGTATCGCCATCAACGCATTTTTTAAGTTTAACATCTATTCTTTCACTAGCACTTACATTACTAATAAAAAAGAAACAAAATAAAGTAAATAATATTTTTTTCATTTCAATCACCACATTAATTTTATCATAATTATTGCTATAAAAAAAATATAATGTTAAAATTAAAAAGTAGGAGGGTTAGAATGAAAAAGAAATTTAATATAATAGTAGTAATAGTACTTTTATTAGTTGCAATATCAGGAGTATATAAATATATTCAAAATGATACTTTTTATTCACTTAAAATAGGTGAGGATATATTAAAATACGGTGTTGATATGATAGATCATTATTCATTTCATGATTTAGAATATACATATCCTCACTGGTTTTATGATTTAGTACTATCTAGAATTTATAAAATAGGCGGCTTTTTAGGTTTATATATTAATAATATAATAATATTATTTTTAACTAGTTTAAGTGGTTATTATTTTTTAAACAAACATACTAATAATAAATTTATGTCTCTTGTTTTTGCAAGTATTTTATCTTATTTAATAGGTGCTAATGTTACAAGTAGAGCACAGTCTATTAGTTATTTAATTTTTATTTTAGAAATTATTAATATAGAGGCTTTTTTAAAAAAAGGGAAGATTAAGAATTTAGTTATCTTATATTTTTTATTAGTATTATTATTTAATGTTCATATGGCAGTATATCCACTTTATTTTGTAATATTTATACCTTATAT
>CAJGDV010000137.1 GCA_904502155.1 uncultured Bacilli bacterium | reverse complement strand
CTATAATTAATAACCTTAGCATAATTACCACAAGCAGTAGCATTTTTAGGAATGTTTTTTGTTACAACACTTCCTGCTCCTATTGTAGCATTATCACCAATAGTAACATCCTCAATTAGTACTGTATTTGGGCCAATATAAACATTATCACCTATTATAGCAGCATGATTATTATTAGACCCAATTGTTACGCAATGACCAATATTACAATTATTACCAATAACTGCTGTAGGATTAATCACAATTGCACAAGGATGTCCTAAATATAATCCATAACCAATTTTAGTTTTATAATGTATTTGAATTGGTCCATTTTTAGACAAAGTCCATAACATTAAACCTATGATTTTAAAAATCCCTTTTGAATGACATAATCTTAAATAAAATGTAAAACGAAAACATTTATTAAAAACAATTCCATATAAAAATGTTTTTAAATTATGTTTACCATAATATCTATATAGATCACTTTTAATATATTTTATCATTAACATATTTCCAATATAAATAATTCTAGAGCTTTTTTAGCATCCGTTTTACCAGATTTAATATCATAATCTATATCAGCAAGTTTTTCTAAAAATGTAATTAAATCTTTTGATTCATATTTTCTTATTGGTTCTTTTAAAAAGTATAATTGTTTAGGATTCATTTTTAATATTGAAACAATATCATTTTCAGTATATCCTGCTTTAAATAATTCTTTAGTTTGATAAATTAATCTAATTTTATTTGCTAGAGTAATTATTATTTTTATTGGTTCCATATTAAGTTTTAATAAGCCATTATAATATTCTAAGGCTTCTTTTTTATTCTTTTTAATAATTAAATCCACTAATTTAAATAGATCTTCTTCAACGATAATTTTGCTTGTTAAATTAATAATATCATCATTAGTAATATTTAAATCATCATCTTTATAAATCATTATTTTATTTGCTTCATTATTTAAAATAGCTAAGTTTTTGCCTACTCTATCTATAAATAATTCAATTGTTTTATTATCAATATTATAATTTAAAAACATTTCTTTTACTAAACTATTTATATTTTTAGGACTATTACATTCATAAACTTTTCCTATTTTACTAATAAGTTTGCATATTTTTTTTCTTGAATCTATTTTTTCATCAACAAGTGTAAAAATAACAATGGTATCAGGATTATAATTATTTAAATATTGTTCTAATAATTCTATTTTTTGCTCAATATTTCCTTTTTTAGAGGAAAATACAAAACTATCTTCTACGACTATTAATTTTTTATCACTAAAAAATGAATAGGTTTGAAAATCATCAATTATTACTTCTAACTTATCATTATTCATAGAATAATAATTAATATTTATATCATCAATTTTTTCTTGTTCTATTATTTTTTTTACTTCTTTTTTAAGCAAGTATTCTTCTAATCCGTAAAGTAAATAAATCATACTACAACATATCCTTTTTCTTTAATATATACGCTATTATAATACTTAAAATAAATGATATTGAAAGAATAAACATAAATGAATTTTCATTTGTTTGTAATTCTCCAAGTGGAACATTCATTCCCATAAATGATGCAATCATTGTTGGAACAGAAAAGACTATTGTAATTCCAGCTAAGAATTTCATTATTTCATTTAAATTGTTTGAAATAATACCTGTGAACGTTTCACTCATACTAGCTACGATATCACGGTAAATTATTGCTGTTTCAATACCTTGTTTATTTTCGATTATAGCATCTTCTAAAATATCTAAATCTTCTTCATAAAATTCGATTAAACTTCCTTTGTTAAGTTTGTCTAGTATTATATCATTAGATTTTAAACTTGTAACAAAAAACACTAAACTTTTTTGAATATTCATTAATTGTACTAATTCTTTGTTAGATGTTGATTTCATTATAATTTTTTCTTTTTTCTCGATTTCTTCATTAATAATTTTAAGATATTTAATATATAATGTGGCAACACGATGTAAAATTTGAATTAAGAAACGGCTTTTTTTAGCTGTTACAACGTATTTAACTCTATTCTCCATTACATCATTTAATACTTCTGTTTCTTTAACTGATAAAGTTATTAAATAATTTTTATATGTAATAATACCAAGTGGCATTGTAGAATATTTGTTTTTAGTCTTTTTATCTTCGACAAATGGAACATCAATTACAATTAATGTTGCATCATCTTCTTTTTCAATACGCGCTGTTTCATCCGTATCTAGCATTTTAATTAGTAAATTAGCAGGTACACCTGTTTGTTCTACTACTTCTTTTATTTCTAGTTCACTAGGTTCTACTAGATCAATCCAACAATTTGGTTCGATTTTTTTTAATTTATCTAATGTGCCATCGTTACTGTTTTTGAATATTCTTATCATATTATCACCATTAT
>CAJGDV010000136.1 GCA_904502155.1 uncultured Bacilli bacterium | reverse complement strand
CAATTTATATGAAAGTGAAAATAGAAAATTTTAGTTTTCAATATTGATTTAAAAAATAATAATTGTAAAATATGATAAAAATAATAATAGAGCAGATATTAAAAAGAATTAGAAATTAATCTAGTCCATTTTTATAGGTGATTTTATAGAAAAGAAAAAACTAAAGAAAATGATTGAACTTAGTAAAAATATTATAAGAAAACAAATAAAACTAGAATTAAATTTTTTTATTTGACAAATTAAGGTATTATGTTAAGATATTATTACTAAAAAATATATTTTATGATTTTAATTTATAAAATTAGAAGATAGGATGGTAAAGTTATGATTAATGGTTTGAAAGAAAAATATTATAAAAATCCAACAATATTAATACTAGGAAGTTTACCTAGTAAAATATCAATCGAAAAAAATGAATATTATGGCAACCCAAAAAATCAGTTTTGGAAAATAATAAGTAATGTTTTTGAAGGGGAAACAATAGAGTTTAAGAGTTATAAAGATAAAGAAAAATTTTTAGAAAAACATCATATTGCATTATGGGATGTAATAAAAAGTGCAGATAGAAAAGGTTCATTAGACATAAATATAAAAAAAGAAAAGTATAATGATTTATATAAATTAATAACCAAATTTAATATAAATAGAATTTATGTTAATGGAAAAAAAGCTGAATCAGCATTAAAAAAATATTTAAAACAAAATAATATTAAGGATATTCATTATACATTATTAACTTCATCAAGTTCTGCCAATACTAGATATACATTAAATGAAAAAATAAGTAATTGGAAAAAAATGTTATTAGAAAACAAATAAAACTAGGTAATCCTAGTTTTAATTTTGGCTTTATTGCTTAATAAAATCGAATGTTGTATAATTATACTAGGTGGTAGAATGAAGAAAAAAGGGTTTACATTAATAGAATTACTTGCAGTAATTCTTATATTGGGAATTATAGCACTTATTGCAATTCCAACAGTAAATAATATATTAAAAGAAGCAAGAAGAGGTGCATTTAGTTCAACTCTTACGAATTTAGAAAAAGCAATAGAAGAAAAATGCACAACAGAACAAATTAAAAACATAGAAATTACAACAGGTTATACAATAACTAATGGAGAAATATCTCCAAATGTAGATATAAAAGGAGACCTTCCAGATGGTACTATAGAAGTTAATACAAACTGTGAAGTATCATTTACTTTATCAGATAATAATTTTACAGGTAATAAGGAATTTGCTGGTGAAATAGAAATTACTGATGGTTCAAGTGATATTACTACAGTATATAAAGAATCTATATTAAATGGAGCAGATCCAGTATTAAGTGATAATTTAATTCCAGTAACTATAGCAAACGATGGAACAGTTACTAAAGCGGATTTAAATACTAAATGGTATAGTTATGCTGAGAAAAAATGGGCTAATGCTGTTATTTTAACTCCTACTGGAAAAATTGAAGATAATGGCACAATACTTGAAGATTCAATTGAATCATATTTTGTATGGATTCCTAGATATAAATATAAATTATTTAATATGGGAAATTATGATTCACATATAGCAAGTGATCCAACAGAGTCAAAAGTTCAAATGATAGATATTGTGTTTGAAAATAAAAATAAAACTATATCAACAGGAACTGCTGTAGGCGAGTATCATTCACATCCAGCATTTCAAGCTTTTGATACTAATGGTCTTTGGGTAGGTAAATTTGAAACTAGTGGAGCAGTAAATGATTTAAAAATAAAACCAAATATGTCTTCATTATTAAATCTTGGAGTAGATGAGATATTTAATGCAAGCATAAACTATAAAAATGATAATATATCTCATATGATGAAAAACACTGAATGGGGAGCTGTTAGTTATCTTACACTTTCTAAATATGGACGATGTACAAATAATATTTGTGAAGAATTAAATATAAATAATCATATGGGATTTGTTACTGGTTATAGTCATGTTGCTGGTACTAATCAATCTAGTTTCACAGGCGAATCCGGAAGTTCACCAACAATAACACAACCATATAACACAGAAACAGGCTATTTAGCTTCAACAACAGGAAATATTACTGGAATATATGATATGAGTGGTGGTGCATGTGAATACATGGCCGCGTTTGTTAACTCAACGAATGCATCTGATTTTTTTCAAACTATATACCAAGAAAATTATTTTGATGTATATAATGTTGATGACAACATAACAACAACAAATTTTTACAATAGAATACTTGGAGATGCAACTGGAGAATTAGGACCTTTTTATAACAATGGTAATAATCGACCTATTAATAGTTGGTATAACGACTATGTAATATTCCCAAATAATATATCTTATTCAATTTTTCGTGGTGGACCTCATAATTCTGGTAGTGAAGCAGGTTTAGGATATATAAATACATATTATGGTTATGGAAGAAATTTTGTTGGATTCCGTTTGGT
>CAJGDV010000135.1 GCA_904502155.1 uncultured Bacilli bacterium | reverse complement strand
TTGAATCATTTAGAAAATTATATACTTCTATTTGACTTAAAATATTAGCATTATATTCATGAATATATTTATCATGATTTTTTAAATAATTATCATAATTATTTAAAGCATGATCGAAACTTGTATGTAGCGTTTTTCTTAGTGCGAAATTTAAACTATTATTCATAATAGAAAATTGTTTTGCATGAATTAGTTCATGATTTATAATTGTTAAAATAGCCATATTAAGTTTTAAAATATTTTCATAGCTTACTTCATTAATATTTAACCTGTTTATTAAATCAGAATAAATATCATTTAAATATAAAAACATTGTTCTATAATCATAACAATAATAAGCATAATCTTCTTTAAACTCAATATTTGTTAATTTTAGATTAAAAGCTTTATTTTCAATTTGTATACATTGTAATTCATCATCTAAACTATTTTTCCAAATATAATCTTTAATATATTTTTCAATAAATGGTTTGTCTAATAATTCTTTTTCCTTTAAATATTTATTAAATGTTTCTTTCATGATTACCCCTCGTTTTTTAAAAAAAAGAGCCTACTTAAAGCAGCTCTTTATTTTCTATAGTGTGAATATGGTATGTTTTTAATTTCATCATATACTGCTTTTTCAATTGGAAGTCCATATAATATACGGTCTTTTAAACTTAGATTTTTTGTATCAACTTTATCAACTCTAAACACATTTGACATCCATTCATAAGGTGAATAAATATAATTTTCTTTTTTCTTATATTGATTTATAAAATATCTTCGCGCTAATAATAGTACTTCTTTAGCTCTATAATCACCTATTTTTTCAAGCAATCTGTGTACTTCTAAATATCCTTCAACATTTGCATTATATTCCATTATAAAATTATCATGAAAATCTGTATATGCTAAATAGTTGTTTTGCATAAGTACCTTTTCATTATTAATAATTTCTTTTAATGCTTTATCACCTTCATGCGCAATAAAATTTTGCTTAGCATGAGTAAGTTCATGATATAAAACATGAAGTACTCTAATTGATAGTTCTCTTATAAGATTTGGTGAAAAATAATATTGGTTTAAATACCAGTTGCGCATTTCATCAACAGGATATATTTTTTTAGGTATCTCATAATCATTATGTTTTAGACCTAATTCTTTAATTCTATCTTTATAACTTGTTTCGGGACTCATTGATAATCTCATATTTAGATTATCATATTCTCCATGACAAATCATATTATCAGAAATATTTAAATATTTAACATAGTCTTCTAAATGATTTTCTTTTATGTAAATTTCCGCTAAATATTCTAATAGTTCTGGTGTTAATTTTTGACCATTAATGAAAACACGGTTAATTTCATTATAAATCGACTCCATAGTTAATCCCCTCTTTACTAGCGCCTATTATAACATCAAATTTATATTTGTCAAATTGACACAAAAAAAGAGAACTATCTTATTAGTCCTACTTTTTCTCTTAATAAATCATATTTTTCTTTAGCTAATTTACGTGATTCTTTGATACCTTCATCTAGTATTTTATCTAAAATATCACTATTAATTAATTCATTATATTTTTCTTGAATTTTGCTAATTTCATCACATACTATGTCAGCAACAAAACGTTTAAATTCTCCATAATTTTTGCCTTCAAACATTTTTTCAATATCTTCTTTAGAATAATCTGATAAACTTGTTGCAATATTAATTAAATTTGATATACCTGGTTTATTATCCATATCATAAACTATTCTCATTTCGCTATCAGTTGTAGCTCCCATAATTTTCTTTCTAATTACATTAATATCATCTAATAATGCAATTGATCCTTGTGGATTATCTTCTGATTTACTCATTTTCTTTAATGGATCTTTAAGGTCTTTAATTTTAATTGCACTTTCTTTTACCATTGCTTCTGGCATTTTAAATATATTACCATAAACATTATTTATTCTTGTTGCTATATCACGAGCTAATTCTACGTGTTGTACTTGATCTATTCCTACTGGAACATAATCAGCATCACAATATAAAATATCTGCTGCCATTAATATTGGATAAGTTAAAAGTCCTACTGAAAAATTTTCATTATTTTTACTTTTTTCTTTAAATTGAATCATTCTTGATGCTTCACCATAATAAGTATGACATTCTAAAATCCAGCTTAGCGATGCAATATATTCATTTTCTGATTGTAAATATATTTTATTTTTATTTGGATCCATTCCACATGCTATATAAAGAGCTAATAATTTTCTTATTCTTTCTTTTAATTCTTTTGGATCTTGTCTTACTGTTATAGCATGCATATCTGCTATAAACATAAATGTTTCGTAATTATCTTGTTCTGCTACCATTTGTTTAATTGCACCAATATAATTACCAAGTGTTAATTCACCACTAGGTTTAATACCTGTTAATAATCTCTTCATGTTCTACCTCTTTCTAATTATCATCGCTAATATAA
>CAJGDV010000134.1 GCA_904502155.1 uncultured Bacilli bacterium | reverse complement strand
CCATATAATAAATTAGATTATAATGAACATAAAAAATATATTGATGCTATGGCTAAAATGCTAGAAGAAAATAATTCAAACGATTTAATGGAATTTTATAAAGGACATATAACTAACTTAAATAATAAGGTGAAAAGAAAATGACAAAAATAAAAGATCCATACTATAATGAGACATTACAAAAAATAAAAGAGTTATATGTTTATAATGAAAATAAAGTAGAAGGTGTAAAAGAAGAAGGACAGCAAAAAGGATTAGAAGTATTATATGATTTTGTAAACCAAAATAATATAAATAGTTATGGCCTAGCAGGATGTATTCTTACGATGCATCAAAAATTATTTTCAAAAAGTAAATTTCCAGAAGTAGGTGGAGGTTACCGTAAAGTAAATAATTATATTAAAGGAACATCAGTAGAAACTTCTGATTATACTAAAATATCAAAAGATATACATGAATTATCAGAAAGTTTTAAAGATCTACTTGAAAGAAGTCATAAAATCAAAAATACAAAAAATAAAAAAGAATATCAAAAATTTATTAATGATGCTATTGATATTAAATGTAGATTAGTTGAAATACATCCATTTGTTGATGGTAATGGAAGAACTTGTAGAGCACTATTAAATTATTTATTAAAACAAATAGATGTTTTACCACTATATATTGATTATAAAGAAAAAGATGAATATATAGAATCTATGAATGATGCTATTGTTAATAAAAATAAAGAAAAAATTTATAAATATTATCATGAAAAAATTAATAAAAATCGATAATTAGCACTCTCACTTGACAAGTGCTAAAAATTGAGTATAATATGAGTAGATGTAAAAACATCTACTTTTTTAGTTAGGAGGAATAATATGAATTTCGAAAACAAAGATGAAAATGTCTTAGAAAAGTATGGCCGTGACATTGTAAAAAATGTTCGAGACGGTAAAGTCGATCCTGTTATAGGAAGAGATTTAGAAATACAAAATATTACTCGTATATTATCTAGAAAAACTAAAAATAATCCGGTTTTAATAGGTGAACCAGGTGTTGGTAAAACAGCTATTATTGAAGGTTTAGCACATCGCATTGTAAGAGGAGATGTACCTAATAGTTTAAAAGAAAAAACAATATGGGAACTTGATATGGGGTCTTTAATTGCTGGTGCTAAATATCGAGGAGAATTTGAAGAAAGACTAAAAAAAATATTAAAAGAAATTAAAGATAGTGATGGAAAAATTATTCTTTTTATAGATGAAATACATATGATAGTAGGTTCAGGTGCTGAAGGTGCTATGGATTGTGGTAATATGCTTAAACCAATGTTAGCACGTGGTGAAATTAAGTGTATAGGAGCTACTACATTAAATGAATATCGAAAATATATTGAAAAAGATGGAGCATTAGAAAGAAGATTTCAAAAAGTTAAAGTAAATGAACCAACTGTAGAAGATACTATAACTATTTTAAGAGGTTTAAAACAACGTTTTGAAGTTTATCATGGTGTTAATATAAAAGATGCTAGTTTAGTAAGTGCAGCAACATTAGCAGATAGATATATTACAGATAGATTTCTTCCAGACAAAGCCATTGATTTAATTGATGAAGCATGTGCTACAATTAAAGTCCAAATGGATTCTATGCCTGAAATTATATATAATTTAAAACAACTTAAAATGAGACTTCAAATTGAATTACAAGCATTAAAAAAAGAAAAAGATGAAATGTCTAATATTCGTAGAGAAGAATTACAAAAAGAAATTGATGGTATTGAAATCGAAGAAAATGACTTAATTAATAGATGGAACAATGAAAAACAAATTAAAAATAAATTATTAGAAAAGAAAAAAGAATTAGAAGAAAATAACCGTAAACTAGAAGAAGCAGAATCTAATTATAATTTAGAATTAGCAGCAAGATTAAGACATGGTGTAATTCCTAAACTTGAACAAGAAATTGAAGAAATAAAATCACTTAATAAATCTGATATATTAAGTGATACTATTGATGAAGAAAATATTGCTGCTATAATTTCAAAATGGACAAATATTCCTATTAGTAAATTAGTAGGAACAGAAAGAGATAAATTACTTAATTTAGAAGCTAATATGAAAGATAGAGTAAAAGGACAAGATGAGGCTTTAAAACTGGTTAGTAATGCTATTATAAGAGCAAGAGCAGGTATTAAAGATCCATCAAAACCAATTGGTTCATTTATCTTTTTAGGACCTACAGGAGTAGGTAAAACTGAAGTTGCCAAAACATTAGCAAGTAATTTATTCGACTCTGAAAAACATATGATACGAATTGATATGAGCGAATATATGGAAAGCTTTAATGTATCAAGATTAATTGGTTCACCTCCAGGATATGTAGGTTATGATGAAGGCGGACAATTAACTGAAGCTGTTAGAAGAAATCCTTATAGTATTGTTTTATTTGATGAAATAGAAAAAGCACATAAAGATGTATTTAATATTTTACTTCAAAT
>CAJGDV010000133.1 GCA_904502155.1 uncultured Bacilli bacterium | reverse complement strand
CAGTATACTCCTTTTGTAAAATTTCCAACTGGATCTTCTGCTCCTGATAACAATAATATAGACATATCTTTTCTCATTCTATCAATATTTTTAACATTATTTGAATAACTCATTCCATTTAGTAATTCTCTAAATAATCCTGCTGATATTATTTTACCTCTTAAAGGATCTTCTAAAAATTTGTTTAGTTCTTCTTTATTTTTACATAACCAATCTAAATCAGTATTTATTGGTGTAAAATGTTTATTATAAGTATCAAATGTTAATTTTTTTATTAAAGATGACATTTTATCATCACCATGTTTTCTAGCTTCATTTAATGCTGCTAATTTAGCAATTTTTAATTCAAGTTCATTATTATATCCTGTTCCAATTAAAATTAAATTATTAACCATATAAGGGTATTTTATAGCGTATGCTCTAGCAACAAAGCTACCTAGTGAAAATCCTAATAGTGTTATAGGAATATTAGGATATTTATTTTTAATTATATTAGTACATTCTAATACATCATCTATAACATAATCAAATGAATTTTTAGGCCCAAAATACATTTTTTTACTATTTGTTGATAAACCATGACCAATATGATCATTTCCAATTAAAACATATCCATTACTCGTTAAAAATTGTGCTAATTCTTCATATCTTCCCATATGTTCAGTAACACCATGTGCTACTTGAACAACACCTTTTATTTCAGAATCTGGTTTCCATTCTAAAGCATAAATGTCTGTAATTCTATCTTTTGATTTGTATGAAAATTCATTTTTTTGCATAGTTTTCCTTCTTTCTATGGCTATTATATCACATAAACTAAATATCTTGATAAATTTAAAATTTTATAGTATAATCTATATTCGAAATGAGGAATATGATGAGTAATTTTAAAGATTTAGGATTAAATAATAAAGTATTAAAAGCAATTGATGAATTAGGGTTTACAAAACCAAGTAAAATTCAAGAACAAATTATTCCAGTAATTCTTGATGGGTATGATTGTATAGGTCAAGCTCAAACTGGAACAGGTAAAACATTAGCATATGCTGCAAGTATTTTATCTAAAATTAATGTTGATACGAATGTAGTTAGAGCTATTATTTTAACTCCTACTCGTGAACTAGCACTTCAAGTTGCTGAAGAATTTGAAAATTTAAATAGTAATAGTAATCTTGATGTTCTTGCAGTTTTTGGTGGTTCTAGTATAGAAACACAATTAAAAGCCTTAAAAAGAGGTGTTGATATTGTTGTTGGAACTCCAGGACGTGTTATGGATTTAATGCGTAGAAGAGCATTATCAATTGATGATATTGAATTTTTTGTATTAGATGAAGCTGATGAAATGCTTAATATGGGATTTTTAGAAGATATTGAATCAATATTTGAAAAAACAAATGATGATAAACAAGTTCTTTTATTATCAGCTACAATGCCAAAACCAATTAAAAAATTAGCTGAAAAATATATGAAAGCGGATTATCAACATATTGAAATTGAAGCAAAACAAAAAACAAGCTTAAATGTAAAACAATCTTATTATTTAGTAACAGAAAAAACAAGATGTGAAGCAATTTGCAGAGTAATTGATTTAAAAGATTCAGCTAGAACAATTATTTTCTGTCAAACTAAAAAAGAATGTGATCAATTATTAAAAGAATTAAGTTTAAGAAACTATAGTGCTGAAGTAATGCATGGAGATATTGCACAAAGTGTTAGAATTCAAACTTTAGATCGTTTCAAAAATGATTCATTTAAAATATTAATTGCAACAGATGTTGCTGCACGTGGTATACATGTTGATGGAATTGATTTAGTAATTAATTATAATATGCCACAAGAATATGAATCATACATTCATAGAATTGGTAGAACAGGAAGAGCAGATGCACAAGGTGAAGCAATTAGTTTTGTAAGTAATAGAGAATTAAAATTCTTTAAAGATTTAGAAAAATTTACAAAATCAACAATTGAAAAATGTGAACTACCAACTAAAGAAGAAATTGTTAAATCAAAATATACTAAAGTTATGAGTAGCGCATATGATGCTATTAAAGATAAAAAATATGAAGAAGCAATTGAATATGTTCGTTCATTTAATAAAGATGAATTAATGAAAGTTGCAGCTGCTTTATTAAAAATTAGTGTTGATGAAAAAATAGGTTCTGATTTTAATAAAGATTTAACTATAAAAGAAAATCATACAAGAAGAAATGTAAACCCAAATCATACTAGAGTATTCTTAACAATCGGAAAATTAGACAAACTTAAAAAAGGAACTTTACTTGATTTTATGAAAAAAGAAACAGGAATTAATAAAGATTGTTTCCATAATATAGAAATTTTAACAAAATTTACTTTCTTAGATGTTGATTCTAAAGAAGTTAATAAATTTATGAAAAAAATTCATAACAAAAAATTAAATGATAGAGTTATCAGAGCTGAAATTGCTAAAAACCAAAAATAAAAGACTACTAATAGTAGCCTTTTTTTGTTATT
>CAJGDV010000132.1 GCA_904502155.1 uncultured Bacilli bacterium | reverse complement strand
ATATATCATCTATATTTTATGTTTGATTACTATAGTATAAAACCTTAAAAAATACACATATTAATAGTGTATGGAGGTGAATACTATGAATAAAAAAGGTACAAGTAAAAAAACTGAAAATAAAAACGCTAAAAAACAAGCTGTTGAACAAATGAAATATGAAATAGCTAATGAATTAGGTGTTAAGATGGGTCCAGATGCATCTAGTAGAGCTAATGGACGTGTTGGTGGTGAAATCACAAAAAGATTAGTTAAAATGGGTGAACAACAATTAAATAAATCTAACAAATAATTCATAGGTAGCATAATGCTACCTTTTTTATAGGTGATTTTATGAAAAAGAAAGAACTAAAGAAAATAATTGAACTTGGTAAAAAGTATTATAAGAAAACAAATAAAACTAGGGAATCCTAGTTTTAATTTTGGCTTTATTGCCTATTAAATTCTAATAATGTATAATTATACTAGGTGGTAGAATGAATAAAAAAGGGTTTACATTAATAGAATTACTTGCTGTAATTCTTATACTGGGAATTATTGCTTTAATAGCCATTCCAACAGTTAATAAAATAATAAATGAAGCAAGAGAAGGTGCTTTTAAAACCAGTAGTGATAATATTATGAAATCAGCCGAACAAGAATGTCAAACACAACTTATTAAAGGAGAAAATCCAATTTTAAGTTATACATTTTTAGAGGGAAAAATTAATTATCCATTAGAAGTAAAAGGAACCATGCCTGATGATGGTTATATTTTACTAGATGGAGAATGTTCTGTAACCGATTTTTATTTAAAAGACAAAAATAATGTTTATTCAAATGGGGAAGATATACGAAAAAATTATATGCTTCAAGCACCAACTGAAGAAGACACATCGATATTTAAAACATTGTATCCTAGTTATTATGATAATATTGTAACAGTAAATTTTATTAATAATATAAATGTCCCAGAAGGGGCAATTGAAGTTAAAGATCCTTCTATATCCGGTAATAATAAAATTAAATCATGGATAATCGAAGATAGCGGTAAATATAATTTATACATTGGTTCAGAAAAAAAAATATATGGAAATTATGACTCTTCATATTTATTTTATAACCTAAATCTTGCAATAAATATTACTTTAACAAATTTTGATAGTTCTTTTACGCAGAAAATGAATAATATGTTTCAAAATTGTAATAAATTAGAAAATATAGATATATCTAATTTTAATACTAGTAATGTGGCTAACATGAGTTTTATGTTCGATAATTGTAATTTTTTATCATCATTAGATGTAAGCAATTGGCAAACAAGAAATGTAACTAGTATGGGTTATATGTTTAGAAAATGTGGATCATTAACTTCATTAGATGTAAACAATTGGGATACTAGTAATGTTAGTTCTTTTGCATATATGTTTAAAATTTGTGGTAATCTAAATTTATTAGATGTAAGTAATTGGGATACTAGTAGTGCTAAAAATATGCGAGAAATGTTCTATGGTTGTTCATCATTAACTTCATTAGATGTAAGCAATTGGAATACTGTTAATGTTACTAATATGCAAAGTTTATTTAATAATTGTCAGAATATTAGTAATTTAAACTTATCTAATTGGAATATTAATAATGTATCAAGTATGAATGATATATTAAATAGTTGTAATAATTTAAATAATATAACTATTGCAGACGCCAATGTATTAAATAAATTAGCTTCTTATTTACCTACTAGAACAGCTGAAGCAGTAGGTACTATTATAATTATAGGTGAAAAAACAGGACTTCAGACGGATATTTTAAATAGTAAATATTGGAATATTGCTTAGGAAGGATTATTTTCCTTCTTTTTATATGCAAAAAAATAATAGTTTAATATTATATATGATAGAATAATTATTACATTTAAGAGGTGATAATATGAAAGATGTAAGATATGAAGAATGGATAAATAAGGATTGTAAAGTTTCAAAAGCATTAAAATTATTAATTGAATTAGAAGATATATTCTCTTATATAAATGATTTTTATATTAGAAATGGAGAACGTTATAATGATTTTGAAGATTATATGCTTCACGTTGATAATATTAGATATAAATTAGTTGAAAAAATAAAAAATAATGAGTCTTTATTTGATATTAAATAGGAAACACTAAAATATATTTAAAAGTCGAGGAGGTTTTTATGAATAAGAATGAAATAAATGAAGAATTTGATATTTTAATTAAAACAGTTAATAAAGTTTTAAATGATAATTATTACAAAAATTCGTTTGATTTATTAAACAGTTTTAAAGATTTTTTGATTAATTGGAAAAAACAGTATATTAATTCAAATACTCTTACAATGATTGATATTGAAAAACTTAGTTATTATCAAATTGAATTATCTGAATTTTTCGTTGAATATGAAGAGTATGATCAAGAAATAAATTGCTATACTGAAATATTAAGATTTCATTATACAATTTTATTAAGGTTATGGAAAAACAATTTATATGAAAGTGAAAATAGAAAATTTTAGTTTT
>CAJGDV010000131.1 GCA_904502155.1 uncultured Bacilli bacterium | reverse complement strand
TTAGTTGTAGATGTATACCCAATAATAAGAGGTATACTTGATAAACTGCAAGGTGTAAAAGAAGTTATAATACCAGCAAATAGTGCTAGAAATGGAGCTAATAAATAATTATTATTAATAGCACCACTTAAATAATCTAAAATACTATTTATCATAAATATACACCTACACTTTCAAATATTTTTATTATTTGTCTTTTAGTAGCAAATCCTTCATGTACATACATAAATTCACCTTTAGCATTAAAAAATAATATTGTTGGTGTCATTCTAAAATTAAATTGTTTTTTGGCTTCCCCATATTTAGAAACATCTAAATATTTAACTAATAATTTGCCATTATATTGTTTATTTAATAGTACTAATGTAGGATACATTTCTCTACATGATTGACATCCTTGACTACCAATCATAACCATTATTGGATATCCTTTCTTGGTTTCTTCAAGCATATCAAAATTATCATCTACATTAAGTTCAAATCCAGGTTTTACTTCGTAATTTTCTAAATTTTTCTTTTTTGTTATATATATACCAAGCAAACAAAGTAATATAGAGACAACTATTATTATGTCTCTTGTTTTTTTATTCATATTATCACCTATTTTATTGTAACATTTTATTCTTTAATTATAAAGTATGTTGCAATAGACATTATTAAAATTGCAATAATAAAATTAATATTAGGAATTTCTGCAAAAATAATTAATGATAATATTGATCCTATAAAAGGATTAATAGCATAAAATGCACTAGTTTTAGAGGCTCCTAAATGTCTTTGAGCATAAATATAAGTTGTTATACTAAGACCGTATGAAAAGAATCCTAAAATTAAAGCATAAATAATATAAGGATTAATAGTTACTTCATTAATAACAATACTAACAATTAATGAACCTAAACCCGAAAATAAACCTTTAATTATTACTATATCAACAGGATTTTTATTCGAAATCATTTTTGTACAGTTATTTTCAAATCCCCATGAAATAGCTGCTAAAAGAACTAAAATAGATCCTAAATTAAATTTTAATGATGTAATATCAAATGTTAATATAATACTTGATATTAATACTAATATAATACCAATAAGTAAATTTTTAGATATTTTTTCTTTAAAAATAAAATAAGCAATAACAGTAGTAGCAACGATTTCAAAATTATTTAAAAGTGCTGCATTACTACTTGTTGTAAGTGTTAAACCTATCATTAATAGTATTGGAGCAATAATATCTAATACTACCATTCCTATAACATATGGCATATCTTTTTTTTCTAATTTTTCTTCTTCTGTTTTTTTAATTTTATTTAATATAAATAGTCCTATTCCAGCCCCTAAATAAAGGCATGATGCCATCATTGTTGGACTAATATGATTTAAAAGTAGTTTTGAAAAAGGACTACTTATAGCATATAAAAATGCTGCAAGTAAAGCATACTTCATAATATCACCATCCTCATTATAACAAAAAAGATATTATAGATTAATACCTTTTCTATGTTCTTTTAAATGTTTATATTCATAAATGAATAAAATTCCTGTAATAATAAATGCTAATAAATCGGCAACAGGACATGCCCATAATAATCCATTAATTCCAAATAAATTTGATAATATAAGAATTGATGGAACTAATAATAATATTTGTCTAGATAATGAACAAATAATTGATTTTTTAGTTTTTCCAAGTGATTGGAAAAAGATTGAACATGCAATTTGAAATGTATTACATGCAGCTAATAATAAATATATTCTAAAACATTTTACCGAAAACTCATTATATAATTTTGATTCGTTTCCAAAAAGTGATGTAATTTGCTCTGGGAAAACTTGAAATACAAATGTCGCAGCAAATCCCACTATAAAACAAAATTTAATTGATGTTATAAATGTTTCACGAACTCTATCTAATCTTTTGGCACCATAATTATATCCGATAATTGGTTGAGCACCTACTGCTATTCCAACAATTATACCATTAAAAATTTGATTTACTTTCATAACTACACCAAATGCTGTTAAAGGAATGTCAGCACCATAGATTGATTTTTCACCTGTAATTTTTAATGTATTATTAATAACTAACATTACAATTACAACAGCAAGTTCAGTAATACAAGTTGATATCCCATAACTTATTACTTTTAAAACGCTTTTATCATATTTAATATCTTTTAATTCAATTTTAAAAGCTTTAAAATTTAATATGTATTTTAAACATATTAAGAATGAAATTATTTGTGCTAGAACAGTTGCAATAGCAGCACCTGTTACTCCCATTTTAAATACAAAAATAAATAATGCATCTAATACAATGTTTGTTACAGCTCCTATAATATTAGACATCATTGAATATCTTGGATTCCCATCTGCTCTAATTAATGAACTAAATCCTGCTCCAATCATAGAAAATGGAAAACCTAAAATAATTATTCTTCCATATTTCATAGCATATGGATAAATATTTTTTGTACATCCAAATAATTTTAAAAGTTGTGGTAAAAAGATACTACATATTATTGTTAGTAAAGTAGAACTTACTATAAGTATAAAAATTGTAGCTCCTACTCCTTTTTTAGCTTCT
>CAJGDV010000130.1 GCA_904502155.1 uncultured Bacilli bacterium | reverse complement strand
TCTTAACTTAGTTATTCCGCAAGGACCTACTGGACCTACAGGAGAAGAAGGACCTACAGGAGAAGAAGGACCAATTGGACCTACTGGACTTACTGGTGAAGATGGTGCTACAGGACCTACTGGACCAACTGGACCTACTGGTCCAACCGGACCTACTGGACCTACTGGACCAACCGGACCTACTGGACCTACTGGACCAACCGGACCAACTGGAGGAGAAGCATAATCTTGAAAATAGCAGTATATGCAATATGTAAAAATGAGAGTAAATTTATAAATAGATGGTATAATTCCATGAAAGAAGCAGATGGAATTTATGTACTTGATACTGGTTCTACTGATAATAGTGTTGAATTATTAAAATCTTTAAATGTAAATGTTGTGTCAGAAAATATTTCACCATGGCGATTTGATGTAGCAAGAAATTTAAGTCTACAGTTAGTTCCTGAAGATTATGACTTATGTGTATGTACTGATATAGATGAAGTATTTAATGAAGGCTGGCGAAAAATTATTGAGGATAATTATAAACCAGGAACAACAAGAATCAAATATACATACAATTGGTTTATAGAAAATAATATTCCAAAAGTTTTCTTCTGGTCTGAAAAAATACATTTAAGGAATAATTATAAATGGGTATACCCTGTTCATGAGGTTTTAAGATATGATGGAAAAGAGGAAGAATTATATTTAAATGATTTAATTTTAAATCATTATCCTGATAGAAATAAAAGTCGTAGTAGTTATTTAAAACTTCTTGAACTTTCTGTTAAAGAGAATCCTGATGATGATAGAGCATTACATTATTTAGGGCGTGAATATATGTATTATAGTAAATGGGATGTTGCTATAGAAATTTTAACTAAACACCTAAACTTGTGTAAATGGGATTTAGAGAAAAATGCTTCAATGCGTTTCATAGCAAGATGTTATAAATATAAAAAATGTATAAAAGAAGCTAGAGATTGGTATCAAAAAGCAATTGATTTATCACCTAATATGAGAGATGCTTATATTGAATTAGCACTTTTAGAATATGAACAAAAAAATTATGATGAAGTTATAAAATTATGTGATAATGCTTTAAAAATTACTGATTGTAAAAAACTTTATATTAATGAAGTATTTAGTTGGGATCATACAGTATATGACTTATTAAGTTTAGCTTATTATTATAAAGGTAATTATAAAGAAGCTTTTAAAAATATAAATAAAGCTTTAGAAATTACTAATGATGAAAGGCTTGTAAAAAATAAAAACATTATAAAAAAAGAACTAAAATAGTTCTTTTTTTTATTATTGGCATATTATTTTGTTAATAATATTTTTTAGTTTTAACAACCTGTTGTACAAACTCCATCTGCATTAAAATAATAATATTTTCCGTTTATTGTTTTACCAACATTTCGATACATTGCTCCAGTTGATGGATCAAAATAAAACCATTTTTTTCCATCAGCCCATACACCTCTATATTCATACCAACCTGACATTAATTTTTGATAATGTGAATAACTCCATGTTTTATAATATTTTTCTTTATCATTATTATATGGACTATATTCTGTTGCTTGATGCCATCCTGTATGCATCCCTCCATATTTACTAAGATAATATATATTTATATTACCATCAGAAGTTTTACTTTCAACAAAACCAGTCATCATATTTCCTTGAATACCCATATAATACCATTTACCATTGTCAAATCTCCAATTGTCATAAACAATACTATTTAAATCATTTACATTATCCATAAAAAACCAAATTCCATTTTGTAATTTGCGCCAGTTACCTTGTGTTTCTGTAATTTTATAATTTGATACATATGATTTGCTTGGACTTACAGACAGTCCATTTGTGTAATCAATTGTAATTGCACTATCAGATTTTTCTGTTAGGTAAAATTTTGTGCCATATTTTTGTTGCATATAATAAACAGGGGTTGATATATCATCTAATATATATTTACCAGTTACAACTGCTATTTTAGGTTTAATCGCTTTTGTAAATCTCATTGTTGTTGATGATTGCCATGAATGATGCGCAACTTTTAATACATCAACTTGCATATTTGCTAGTTTTGGAATCATTTTATATTCATCTTGAGATTCCATATCACCTGTTAATAGCGTTCCATTTGTGCCATTATAAGTTACATATGCAACTATGGATTCTTTATTAGAATCAACAACAGAACCATGGACTTTTTCATCATCACTTCCAACTTCAGTATTCATAAGTGTAATATCAAATTCACCTAATTTAAAATTTGGGTATTTATTTGTTACCTCAATAATTTTTACATTTTTGCTATGCATCATGTTCATTGCTTTTTCATAAAGTGAATTTTCACTATCTAAAGCGAATTTTCGATAGTAATATTTTGTACCTAAATTAACAAAATCTCCAAGATACTGCATACCACCTATATGATCTGCGTGACTATGAGTTGCAATTATAAAATCTAAATGATCTACTCCCATAGATAATAAATATTTTTTAACTTTTTCATTTGGAAGTGCAGCATCAATTAAACCATATTTGCCATTTGATTCAATTAAAATTGAATCAGCATCTCCAGTTTTGAAAAAATGAATTTTAGCTGTTACTACTGTAACAGTTGCTTTTGCTGTCTTATTTCCATCTTTTGTTTTTACTGTTATTGTTGCTGTTCCTGCTTTTATTCCTTTTACATTACCATTATTATCTACTGTTGCAACACTTGTATTGCTACTTGACCATGTTACTGCTTTATTTGTAGCATTACTTGGTGATACTGTTGCAGTTAGTTTT
>CAJGDV010000129.1 GCA_904502155.1 uncultured Bacilli bacterium | reverse complement strand
TTACTTTTAATTGTTTGTTTAATTAAAGCACGAACAGCATATAAATATAAAATATCATCTTTTTTTGTAAAGAAATTTGTTTTAGTTTTATAATCTTTTTTCATAGCATCATATATTTGTTTGTTATTGTGTATATTTTTATTATTAAAAACTATTTTAGAATTAAAATCATCTTGTTTAATTGAAGATACAAATTCAGAATTTTTTTCTACAATCAAATCAGCATCATAAATTTGATCATCTACATAGTCATAATAATAGTTGTGTATAGTTTTAGAATTGGTATTAGCTCTTTTTAAATGATATTTATAATTAACATTAAATTTAATATTATCTAAATTTAATTTAGGATTTGCATCCTTATTTTTTTTGATTTCTAATTTTTTTGCTTTTTTAAATACTTCTACATATTCATTTGGCAAAATATAGTTATATTTTTTAATCATATAATATTTAAATGGGATTACTATCGACATAATCATAAATATGACAAAAAATAATAATGGTAAATACTTTTTAATTTTTTTCATAAAATCCTCCTGCTATTTCTTGATGTTAGTCTTCATAAATTAAAAATTCAAAATCTGGCCATGTATATAAAACAATTTTTCTGTATGCTTTATCATTAAGTTTATTAGTTTTATTATATTTTTTTCTCGTTTCATCAAATGCTTGATCAAATAGAGCATTAAAGCCTCTTGTTACTGGTACTGCTACTTTATCAAATAATTCTTTATAAATATTATCTAGTATTTCATCAATATTATCATCAATAAAATCTTTAGGGCTTGTTACTTTTTTATCTACTAACAATACTTTATCAGTACAATCAACTTTGTTTTTAACTTTTTCCTTAACTTCTATTTTAAATGAATTATATTCTTTTAAAATATAATTACCTAAATTATGTAAGCTTGAAAATTTAGGATTTTTAACAAGTCTTTCTTCTCCCATTTGTACTTCTTTAACGAAATTTAATGTTTTAACATCAAATAGTAATGCTCTATCTAAAACTTTTATGTGTCTTCCATCTACTAATTCTAAAAGATGAAAAACAACATAATATTTTTTTTCATATTTTTTAAATAACGGACTAAAATATAATTTCCCTTTAGCATACTTATTTATTTTTTCTTCTAGTTCATTCATACTAACCTCGTTTCTACCCTATAAACATTATAATAAAAAAAAACCTTTTTTAAAAGGCTTTTTATAAATATTTTTCTAAATATTCTTCATAAGGTATTTGTTTATCAATATAAGTTAAGTCTTCTTTAAGATCAATTAGACGATTACTTACAGTTTCAATAACTTGTTGGTCGAATGTTGCAATAATAATTGGATTATTAAATTTTTCAAGTCCATTATTTAAAGCTGTAATAGATTCAATATCTAAATGGTTAGTAGGTTCATCTAACATTAAAACATTACCTTTATTAAGCATCATTCTAGAAAGCATAGCTCTAACTTTTTCTCCTCCAGACATAACTTTAGCTTTTTTCTCTACTTCTTCCCCACTAAATAACATACGTCCTAAGAAACCTCTAACAAAAGTTTCTTCTTTGTTTTCAGAGTATTCACGAAGCCATTCAAATAATGATAATTCATTATCAAAATAAGAATCATGATTTTTAGGAAAATAAGATAATCTAACTGTTGAACCAATTTTAATAGTTCCACTATCTGGAACAAGTTCACCTGCTAAAATTTTAAGAAGTGCTGTTTTAGCAATTTCATTAGTTCCTACTAAAGCTATTTTATCTTCTGGTCTAACTGTTAAATTAAAGTTTTTTATAACTTCTTTTCCATCAACACTAGCACATACATTTTCAAGAACAATAACTTCTTTTCCTAATCTTGTTTCTGTTTCAAAATTAATAAATGGATATTTACGATTTGATGGTTTAATTTCATCTAAAACAATTTTTTCAAGAGATTTTTTTCTTGATGTTGCTTGTTTAGATTTACTAGCATTAGCACTAAATCTTGCGATGAAATCTTGTAATTCCTTAATTTTTTCTTCTTTTTTCTTATTAGATTCTCTCATTTGTTTTTGAATTAATTGACTTGATTGATACCAGAAATCATAATTCCCAACAAATAATTTAATTCTTTCAAAATCAATATCTACCATATGAGTACATACTTTATTTAAGAAATGTCTATCATGCGATACTACTAATACAGTATTTTTGAAATTAATTAAAAATTCTTCAAGCCACATAATACTATGAGAATCAAGACCATTTGTAGGTTCATCTAATAAAAGAATATCTGGTTCACCAAATAATGCTCTAGCTAAAAGAACTTTAACTTTATCAGTATCTTTAAGTTCATTCATCATTTTACCTTGATTTTCAATACTTAAACCTAATCCTGATAATAAAATAGCAGCATTACTTTCAGCTTCCCATCCGTTTTTATCTAAGAATAATCCTTCAAGTTCACCAGCTCTAATTCCATCTTCATCAGTAAATGGAACTTTCATATAAATAGCTTCTCTTTCTTTCATAACACGATATAAATCAGCATCTCCACCAATTACAGTTTCAATTACACTTAAATTATCATAAGCATTATGATCTTGTTTTAATATTGACATTCTTTCATCTTTACCAATTGTTACTGTACCTGTTGTTGTATCAATATCACCTGAAAGTATTTTTAAAAATGTTGATTTACCAGCTCCATTAGCACCGATAATACCGTAACAATTATCTCCCTCAAATTTTAAATTAACATCTTCAAATAAGGTTCTTTTCCCAAACCTTAGACTCATATTACTAACTGTTATCATCTAATCCCTCCAAATTCACTATTAAATAATATCATA
>CAJGDV010000128.1 GCA_904502155.1 uncultured Bacilli bacterium | reverse complement strand
TTAATATGATGTTCATGTAAGCCACCTGACCAATAACTTGTTTGAACAACAAATTTAGTAAGATTATATTTTTCCCATCCTCCGAAGTCATCAATTATAACAAATGATTCTACTTCAGGGTGTTCTTTTAACCATTTAACAATATATCTAGCTCTATCATTATCATTATTATATTGTTCTAATATTTCTTTAATACTTATTGTTATATTATTATTTTCATTTGTTTCTATATTTTCAATTTCTGAATATATTTCTAAATTATATTTTTTTAAAATTTTTTCTAAAATTTTATAATTATTGTCATGAATAATATTACCATATTGGTCATATTTTCTTCTCCATGTTGAACTTAGAACAATTTTAGCATCTGTTAGATCTATTAATTTTTTAAGTAATAATATTTTATTTGGATCTATTATATCTATTTTATAATCACTATGGTTTAAAACACCATCTACATCTAAAAATATTACTTTCAATTTAATCACCTTGCTTACAATAATGGAAATATTTTTATTTTAAAAATTTTTCATTAATTTTTGTTGAAAAATCATAATCAATATTTCTTATGCACTTAATTCTTTTGTTTTTAACTGATGTTTCAATAAAATTAACATCATCAAAAAATTTATTTTCACCATCAACTGTTATAAGTAAATTTTTATTTTCAGGAATAATAGTAACTAATTTATTTTCTGGTAAGACAACTGAATTTAATAATGATCTATAAGATTTATTATTAAGTGGAGCTATAGGTGTTATTTGTAATGTATGAAGTGTATTGTAAACAATACTTCCACCATAACTTAAATTATATGCTGTAGAACCAGTTGATGTTGATACTAAAATTCCATCACCAATAAATTTTTCTAATAGAAAATCATCAATTCTAATATTTAATTTTGTAGTGTTTAAATTTTTGTCTCTAATAACAATTTCATTTAGAGTATAAAATAATGATGAACTATTTTTAGAATGAATTATCGTTTCTTGAATTCCTATTTCTTCTATTTTAATATTATTATTTTTCAGTTTTTCTACAAATTTATTTAAATCTTTTGGTTTAATCTCTTGTAAAAAACCTAATGTTCCACTATTTACTCCAATATAATAAATGTCACTATTAAAATTACTTCTTTTTAGCATTCTTAGAAATGAACCATCTCCGCCTATTGCAATCGCAAGTTCATAATCTTTATCACAAATTATAAAATTTTCTTTTTCTAGTTCATTTTTTAATATTTTTTCAATTTCTTTTGAATTTTCATTATCATTAGAAAATAATTTAACTCTTTTTATTTGCATTATATCACCTTTTACTATATTAATTATATATTATTTTTTTTTATAAAAAAAGGTTAGTAAAAAATTACTAGCCGATTTTATTCTTTTTTAGAAAATTTTTATTATTGTTTGAATAAATAAAATCATTATATTGTGGCGAAAATGTATTTATTGATTCATTAACATCAATCCAATAATAATTTGTCATTGTATTATCAGAAGGATCTATTTCTGTTTTTTCTAACTTTCCACCTAATGCTAAAATTGTTTTATTTGAACCTTCATTATCTATTGTATAATCTAACAATACATTTTCTTCACCTATTCTTCTTTTTTTTATTATAATCTTCTTTATTAATTAGTTCATCACTAAAAAGGTCATTTACTGTTATTTTTAAAATACTACATAAATCTTTCATAATGGAAGCATCAGGTAATCCTTTGCCAGTTTCCCATTTACTTACAGCTTTACAAGTAATACCTAATTTTTCTGCAAGTTGTTCTTGTGTTAGTTTTTGCTTTTTTCTACAACAAGCTATAAATTTTCCAATCTTTTCTTGATTCATAATTTAATAACTCCTTTCAATAATATTGTATAAAATAAACATTTATTTTTACAGCCACTATTAGTAGAGTTCAAGAAAATACTATTTGTCTTTCAGTTATATTATACTATAAAAAACGCAAATCTAATGATAGATCTGCTTGTTAAGTTGTAATTTATTAATCGATTTTCTTATTTAAATTCAAGATTGAGTAAAACGACATTAATAAGAAACTTGATATTAAGATTCCACCAATTATATCAGTGAACCAATGAACTCCTGAAATAAATCTTCCAATAATCGTAATAATTATTATAAATAAAGATATAACATTTACTATTTTAGTAAATTTGTTTTTAAATAATCTATTATTTATTATTATCGAACTACCACATAGACATATAGTCATTAAAGTATGGCTCGATGGAAATGATGCTTCTAAAAATCCATTCATAAGAATCGGTCTATAATTAATAATATATTTTTCAAATAAAACGTATATCGATATTACAATAATATAAAATATTCCTAATATAATTATTTCATTATCTACCTTTTTTATACTTTTTCTTTTTATTAATTGTTTAAGACCAACAATTGCATATACCATTGACATCAGAATAGGAATTATCCCTAACCAATCTGTAATAGTATACCAAGTCATATTTACTCCAATTTTATCAAATATAAATTGATTGATTGTAGCAAACCCAATACATGAATTATTTACTGCATTACACTTTATATCTACTCTCTTTAATAAAACAATAAATATAATAGAACTTACTAATAATAAAAAAGTTATTATTAAATTTCTTTTTTTCATATAAACTCCTTTCTGGGCATTCCCATTAAAAAGTTTATATTTTTTATTATTTTTTTAAATAAACTATCTTTCACATTTGTTATTTTTTACGACACTTTTATTCACATTAGCTAACATAATAATTTTTATAATAAATATTATGAACATTAATGCTATTACATAAGGTTGTTTTGTAAATAAAAGAACAAAT
>CAJGDV010000127.1 GCA_904502155.1 uncultured Bacilli bacterium | reverse complement strand
TTTCTTACAATAAACTTCCCTAATTTACAATTTCTTAATAAATCTAATGAATAAACATTAATATGTTTATAATTTTTAATATTTTTCCCTTTAATTCTATATGATGACCCCATATTTATTCCCCCTTAGTAAGTGTATATAATAACACGAATTTCATTTTTTTGCAAATTGAAAAGAAGAATTATCTTTTCTTAGTGTAAGTTAATTCTTCTTTTGCTTTTTTAATTTTGTTTTGTTGATTTGTCATTTGGATTTTTACATAACTTTCAATAAGTTCTACTTCTCTTAACATGTCGTTTAACTCTTTATTAGTTTTAAGTTCATCTTTGTATTTTTCTTTAAATTCCTTTTTGAAAGCACTGATTTGAAAAAGAGAATTTGAAAATACTGATTTAGTATATCTTTCTAGTTCTTTGTATCTAATAATTGTGCTAGATAGATCATTTACATGAATTGGTTCTACTTTTTTATTCATTTTTTTACGCATTTGACGCATTGTATTATTAATAATAATAGCATTAGCAAATAAAGTAATTGCAGGATTTGCAAATAAACTTTGTGTTATTACTGTTGTTGTTAATGTATTAGATAATAATTTACCAAAAACAGTAGGTTTCTTTTGAATATTGGAATTCACAATAGCTTTTTGTAATTCTGTTTGTTTTTCAATAAATAAAATGGCTGTATCGAGTTCATTTCTTATTTGTTTAGCTTCATTTATATCAGCATTTATTTGTTTTTTCTTTTCAGCTTTTTTCTCTTCTTTAATTTGATTATTTTCTTCTTTTTTATCTTTTGATTTTTTATTTATTACACTGCTTACTGAAGCTTCAACCCCTGGCATTATAATATCACCTATTGATATTTCTTGCTTTATTTTATTTGGGTTTATTTCATCTAATTTTTTATCTACTTTTTTTACCATTTCTTCTGATTTTTTTTCTACTTTTTCTTTTTCTTTAACTTCACTTTTCTTTTTTGCTTTTTCATGAATGTCTACTAATTCATCTCTACATTTTAATAATTCATCTTCTGTTTTACTTTTTTCAATTTTTTCATCTATTTTATCTAGTTTTTTAAGTTCAATAATAACATCTTTTTTTGTTTCAATAATTTCTTCTTTCTTTTTGAAACTTGGTAGTACAAAAGCAACAACTTTTACCATCATAACACCAGTTACTAAAAGTGCTATTTGGGTATTATCTTTAATCTTTTTGATTTTCTTTCTTCTTATAATTATTTCTTCTTCTTTTTTCTTTTTTTCTTCTTTTTCATTTTTTAGAAATAACCAAAAATTTTTCCATAAATTTTTTAAATCGCCTTTTTCTCCCATTTTATTCACTTCCTTCTATAGACTATAGCTTGTCCATAATTTTTATCATTCGCATCTCCATTATAACCTTTATAATTAAAATTTGCTAGCATATTATTTTTATCAATATTAAATTCAGATATAATAACATCACTTAAATCATTTCTAGCCATTCCTATACGACATTCATTAATAATAATACCTTTATAGTTCATTTCCTTAATTTGGTCTTTTATACCGTTTAAAAACCATTTTAAAACGCTTTTTTCATCTATATTTTTTTGCTCTTTAATTTCAATATTATTAAATAAAATATATCCATCGTTATAAAAAGCAGTTGCCTTTCCGATTATCTCATCATTTTTATAAACAACTAAATTTTTAATCTTAGGATTTATAATTGACTGAACCATTATATCTTCACCATTACCATTTATTTTACTACAGCAATTAACTTTGTATCCTAAAATAAAATTAGTAACATCTTTATTAGAAAGCCATTTGTATTTATAATCTCCATCATTTTTTTCTATATTTTTAAAATATACTTGATCATCAATTTTTAAACTCTTATTATATAAATCTATTATGCGATTAAAATCATTTTCATTCATATAACAAGATAAAAATAATTTTATTTTATTTAATTCTTCTATTTCATTTGACCAATTTAATTTACTATCTAAATATTTATTACAATCTTCTAAAAAAATATGTTTTTTAGTTTTTTTCATAAAATTCAAAAATTCATCATAAGTATCAGTATTTAATTTCTTTTTCAATGAATTTGTTTTTCTTATAATTTCTTCTTTTTGTTTAACTGAAAATTTCTTTATATCATCTAAATTCTCATAAATATCACTTAAATATTTAAAATAATAACTATTATTTTCAAAATCCTGTAAATATTCTGTTATTAGATTATTAAAATTTTGATTATGCTTTTTCATATTAATATTTAAAAAAGCATCTTTGATTTCCTTGTTACTATGCTTTAAAATAAACTCAGAAAAGATACGAGCACTCTTTTCATATTCTTCATTATTAAGATTAAATAGACCTAAAGCTTGACCTAATTTAAATAAAGCTATATATTCATCACTTTGTTTATTCATATTTAAATTTAATAAATTATGAAATCTATTATAATTAATTGCGATTCCATTAATTATACTTTTATCAAGTGGCATTTCATATATTTCTCTAGCTTTAAATTTAGATAGGTTAATTAAAGGCAGCATTTCATTAATTTTACTTATTTTTATTAAATTATAAGTATCATAATTTAATAATTCCTTATCATTGTAAAACTTACCTTTAAATTCTAAATTAATTTGGCTATTACCAATAAAAACATTATGATCTAAATATTCAACATCATCATTTAAAGTTACAAATTGTAAATTATTATATGAAAATGCTTCTTTCCCTATATTCTTAACTTTATCAAAATTTAAAAACATTAGTTTATTACTACAAAAAGCATCTTCTTTTATGACTTCAATATTTTTTAAATCTATTGTTTTTATTAAATTATAGTTAAAAGATTCTTTTCCTACCATTTTAATTCCATCAGAGAAAGTTACATTTTCTATAAAATTATTTTGAAAAGTGTTATCTCCAATAAATAAAACTTTTTCTAAAT
>CAJGDV010000126.1 GCA_904502155.1 uncultured Bacilli bacterium | reverse complement strand
TTTAATAAAGTTTAGTGCATATTCTCTTGGGAATACTTCTTCTTTATAAACAGCATTTATAAAAATCATCATTTGACTTATAGCAGTATTAAAGTTAAGTGTTTCATAATCTTCTGTTACTTTTTTAACAGTTTGATTATAAACTTTATCAAGATTTTTATTTGCTTCATCTTTAATTTTATTTTCTTCTGTATAAAGTCTAAATACTCTATCAAGCCATCTACGTGCACCTTCAACTCCTGAATCACTCCATGGTTTATCAGCTTCTAAAGGTCCCATAAACATTTCATAAAGTCTTAATGTATCAGCTCCATATTGACTAGCTATATCATTAGGATTAATACAATATTCAGGGAAACGTTTACCCATTTTAGCTCCATTACTTCCTAAAATCATTCCTTGATGAACAAGTTTTTTAAATGGTTCCTTAACAGGTACAATACCTTTATCATATAAATAATTATTCCATATTCTAGAATATAGTAAGTGACCAACAGCATGTTCAGGTCCACCAATATATAAGTCTACTGGAAGCCAATATTCCATAAGTTTTTTATCAGCAATTTCATTTTCATTTTTAGGATCAATATATCTTAAGAAATACCAACTTGAACCAGCACTACCTGGCATTGTTGATGTTTCTAATTTACCTTTTTTACCACCTATTTCAACATTTTTCCATTCTGTTGCATTTTCAAGTGGTGCTGCTCCATTTTTACCTTGATAATCATCAAGTTCAGGTAAGCATAGTGGTAACATATCATCACTTAAGGCTTCACTTGTACCATCTTCAAAATGAACAACTGGTACAGGCTCACCCCAATATCTTTGACGAGCAAAAATCCATTCACGAAGTCTATAGTTTACTTTTTTAGTTCCTATTTTATTATCTTCTAGCCATTTAATCATAGCATTAATTCCATCTTCTTTATTAAGACCATTAATAAAGTCTGAATTAATATGAAGACCATCTTCTGTAAAGGCTTCTTCTAACTCATTATCATTACCATTATCTAATACTTTTATAATTTCAATTCCAAATTTCTTAGCGAATTCAAAATCTCTTTCATCATGTGCTGGAACTGCCATAATAGCTCCTGTTCCATATGTTGCTAAAACATAGTCAGCAATCCATATTGGAATTTCTTTTCCATTAACTGGATTAATAGCATATGCCCCAGTAAATACACCTGATTTATCTTTATTTAAATCTGTTCTTTCAAGATCAGATTTTGCTGCACATTTTTCTTTGTATTCAGCAACCTCTGCTTTATTAGTTGCTATTTCATCAACTAAAACATGTTCTGGTGCTAAAACGCAGTATGTAGCTCCAAATAGTGTATCTGGTCTAGTTGTAAATACTGTAAATTCTTTATCAGTACCTTTAACTTTAAAGTTTACATGTGCTCCAACTGATTTTCCTATCCAGTTTCTTTGCATTTCTTTTGTTGATTCAGGCCATTCTAATTCTGATAAACCATCTAATAATTTTTCAGCAAAAGCAGGTGCATCAATAACCCATTGTTTCATATTTTTACGAACTACTGGGTATCCTCCTCTTTCACTTTTTCCATCAATGATTTCATCATTAGCTAGAACTGTTCCAAGTTCTTCACACCAGTTAACTGGCATATCAATATATTTAGCGTATCCATCTTCATATAGTTTTTTAAATATCCATTGTGTCCATTTATAAAATTTAGGATCATGTGTAGATATTTCTCTATCCCAATCATATGAAAGACCAAGTGTTTTTAATTGAACTCTAAATGTTTCCATATTTTGTTCTGTAAATCCACTAGGATGTTTTCCAGTTTTGATTGCAAATTGTTCTGCAGGTAATCCGAATGAATCGAATCCAATTGGATGAAGAACATTATATCCTTGCATTCTTTTCATTCTTGATACTATATCAGTTGCTGTATAACCTTCAGGATGTCCAGCATGTAATCCTACTCCTGATGGATATGGAAACATATCTAATGCATAAAATTTAGGTTTAGAAAAATCCCAAATATCTGTTTTAAATGTTTCGTTTTCTTCCCAATATTTGCGCCATTTGGCTTCTATTTCTTTGTGATCGTACATTTTACTCCCTCTTTCTGTTTAAGTTTTTTTCCAATTTGTAAATATAATATAACTGTTAAAAAAGTAAATACTATGAATGCTATTAAAATTTTTAAAATAAAATTATTTATATTTATAACAATTAAGAAAAGTAATCCAATCATAAATGAGTTTGCAATTGCAAAATAATTAGCAACCATTTTATGATTTAATTTATTATAATCTAAGTTGTAACGAGTTTTTATTATTTTTGTTTCTCTACCATTTTCAATAAATTTTTTTAATTTTTTTGGATTATTAATAATTAAAAAGAAATATATTAAATAAACAATTATAGAAAAAACTAAAGCGTAAACTAAATTAGTCATAATACCTCCTTAAAACATAAAAAAGTATTATGTATAAGGACGAATTACTCGCGGTACCACCTTATTTCATAATACTTTATGCTACTTAAAATTTTAACGCTGTTAGCGATATATACTTATCATATATATGACTCCAAAGTAAGTTCATAAACTATATTTGAATGTTTACACCAACCACATTCTCTCTTTAAAATAATCATTTATTACTACTCTTCTTCATAGTCTTTCCAAACACATTAAGGTTATTATAGTATATTTTTTTTTGAATTGCAATATTTTTTATAACAAAATATTTTAAATTATAATTTAATTATTTTATTGACCAAGCACAAGTCTAAATCCCATGTAGTTTCTTCCTGCACCTGTATATCTTGCAAAATAACCTGTTCCAGCTATTCCACCGTAGTTATAACTTCCACCACGGCAAAACCATGATTCACCAGGTTCAACAAAATATGATGAATCACCATACCAACCATTATGATATCTTGTATTATTATCTCCATCTTTATAATAATAAAATGGTCCA
>CAJGDV010000125.1 GCA_904502155.1 uncultured Bacilli bacterium | reverse complement strand
CAAAGGAACAATTGAACCATATCGAATGTTAACTTCACGCGCTGAATTTAGACTCTTATTAAGACATGATAATGCAGATTTAAGATTAAGAGAATATGGATATAATATTGGATTAATTAATGAAGAAAAATATAATAAGTTTTTAGAAAAAAAATCTAACATAACTAACTTAAAAGAAAACTTTAAAAAAATAAAAATAACTCCAACTAAAGATATAAACGAAAAGTTAAAAACTATTAATTCAAGTAACATAAAAGATGGAATAACAATTTATGATTTAATAAAAAGAAGTGAAATCACAATAGAAAATTTAAAAAAAGTTAATTTAATTAATATTGATTGTGATAAAGAAATTGAAGAACAAGTAGAAATTCAAATTAAATATGAAGGTTATATTAATAAAGTTGAACGTGAAGCTGAAAAAATGCTTAAGAACGAACAAAAACAAATTCCAATTGATATAAATTATAATGATATAAAAAATCTTGCAACGGAAGCAAGACAAAAATTAGAAAATATCAGACCTACTTCAATTGGTCAAGCAATGCGTATAAGTGGAGTTAATCCAGCTGATATCTCTATATTAATGATATATTTAAGGAAGTATTACAATGAATAAAGAACTATTTATAAAAGAATTAGAAAAATTAAAAATAACTCCAACTGACCTTCAGTTAGAACAATTAGAAAAATATTACGAAATATTAGTAAGTGAAAATAAAAAATATAACTTAACAGCTATTACAACCAAAGAAGAAGTTTATTTAAAACATTTTTATGATAGTTTAACTATTATTAAAATAATAGATTTAACAGACCAATCACTATGTGATATAGGTACTGGTGCTGGATTTCCAGGGATAGTCTTAAAAATATTCTATCCTACTCTATCAATTACTTTAGTAGATTCAACTTTAAAAAAATGTAATTTTTTAAATTATGTTATAAAAGAATTAAAATTAAATAATATTAAAGTCTTAAATAAAAGAGCTGAAGAATTTGCTAAGGAAACAAGAGAAGAATATGATATTGTAACTTCTCGAGCTGTTGCTCCTTTAAAACATTTATTAGAATATTCAATTCCTCTACTTAAAGTTGATGGTACTTACATAGCTATGAAATCTGATATATCAAAAGAAATAGAAAATATTTCAAATTATGAACATAAATTAAGTATTAAACAAGAAAAAATAATTAAATTTAATTTACCAATAGAAAAGAGTTTAAGAACTTTAATTTCATACCAAAAATTAAAACCAACAAATATTATTTATCCCAGAAAATATAATGAAATTAAGAAAAAAGATATTTAATCCGCTTTAGATAATTTATTCTAAAAGCGGTTTTTTTATATAATTACAAAAATATTATTAATAAACTAGAATATAAAAAATAAAAATGTTATACTTATAAAAAGTAGGTGATTTTTATGAAGGTATTAACTATAAAAGAACCATGGGCAACTCTTATAGTTGAAGGATATAAAGAATATGAATTTCGAAGTTGGAAAACTAATTATCGAGGAAAAATCTTAATTCATGCCGGTTTAAATATAGATAAAGATATGTTAGAAAGATTTAAATGTTATAATTTGAATTATACTAAAGGTGCTATCATAGGTGAAGCAGAAATAGTAGATTGTATTTTCATTGATGAAAAATTTAATCAGGAATTAACCAATAAAAATAACATAGTGTATGGAAAAAGTAATTATGTAGAAACTTACGCTTGGAAATTACAAAATATAAAAAAATATGATAATCCAATCTATATAAAAGGTAAACTAGGTTTATGGAACTATTCTATAGAAAAAGATATCTAAAAATTATAATAATTGATACTTAATAAATAAATTTAAAAAAAGAATTAAATGTGTAGTTGTAAATGATGTGAGACCAAATTTTCAAAAAAATTAAAGCAGTATGATACAATAAAATTGTTATTGTTGATTATTGATTTTTTTCAAAACTACTTGAAGATTTTAAATTTATTTAATATCTTTAAGTAGTACTAGAAGCGTTAGCTTCTATAATTTGCTTTCTTTGTTCTATTGGTGTGTTCCAATTAAGTACTTGCATAGGAATATTGTTACTACGTTTTAGATAGGATTTCATTTGAATTTTTAAATCATCATAAGAATAAAAAGATAAATAATTATAGAATCTATTTTGATCGTTTCGATGACTTCTTTCAACTTTTCCATTATGTCTAGGTGTACGTGGTCGAATAAGTTGATGGGTTATATTTAATTCATTAAGTAAAGTATCAAGAGGATGGACTCTATTTGTTTCTTGGACATGAGTAAATTCAGTTCCATTATCCGTTTGGATTATTTGAGGTTGATAATTAAAATAAACAATAGCTCTTTTAACAAAATCAACTGTAGAATAAGATGATTGTTCTTTGTAAGGATAAATAAATCTTTCTCTTGATGCTTCATCAATCACAGTGTATTGATAAAATTTTTGATTATCTTTACCGGTATAACAATTCTTTGGAATATATTTAACATCCATTTGCCACTTTATTCCAATATTAGTAGGAGTATCATACGGTTTAGGAACATATTTAGTTTTCTTATCTTTATTAACATAAATTCCCATTCTTCTCATAATTCTAAATAAAGAAGCTGCATGTCTAGAATAACCTTTTTCAACTCTTAATTTTCCATATAATTCACATAAAGAAATATTGGGATTTCTTCTTAAATAATCTTTAATCCATTTTATTTCTAAATCAGTATGTGAATTAGGATGAGGAGTAATAGGTTTATGCGATTTATCAATAAGTGATTCTTTTGTCCCGTCAAACTTTTTATTCCATCTCATAAGAGAAGATTTTGAAATTTTATATCTTCTACATACAAATGAAACAGAAGAACCATTTCTATATAATTTTACAGCATAATATTTTGTGTTAATTTCATGTGGTAAATATCTATTGTTTTGTGGTATACTTGTCATAGGCGATAGATCCTTTCT
>CAJGDV010000124.1 GCA_904502155.1 uncultured Bacilli bacterium | reverse complement strand
TATTTAATAGTAGATCTAATATAACAGCAATTTGTCCTTTCATATCTATTGTACCTCTACCAAATATTTTGTCATCTATAATTTTCATTTTATATTCTTTTGCAGGTACAACATCAATATGAGTTATAAAGCAAATATCAAATTTATTAGTTTCCTTATTTGAAACTAATATACTTTTAAAACCATTAAATTCATATTCTTTAATATATAAATTTTTACATAATCTTTTAATATAATTAAAAGCTTTAGTGATTTCTTTTTGATTTGTTGTTTTAAATTTTATTAAATTATCAAGTATTTCTAAAAATGCCATTGTTACACCTCGTTTATGTTTGTATTTTATTACTTCATAATTTTTTTGTCAAATTTTTTATGATATAATATCAATTATGTAAGGAGGTATAGTATGGAATATAGAGACTTATATGATAGTAATAGAAAATTAACTGGAGAGACTATTTTAAAAGGCGAACCAATTCCAGAAGATCGTTTTATCTTAATGGTAGTTATTTTTATAATGAATAACAAAAATGAATTTTTAATGCAAAAAAGATGTGCCTTAAAAGGTGGTTTATGGGCAACTACTGGAGGACATCCTAAAACTGGAGAATCTTCATTAGAAGGAATTATAACTGAATGTAACGAAGAATTAGGTATTAAAATAAATAATCCTATTTTATTTAAAAAAGCATCAGGAAAACAAAGTTTTTGTGATTTATATTATTTAAAAGAAGATATTAATATTGATGATATAATTATTCAAAAAGAAGAAGTAGATGAAGTAAAATGGCTTACACTTTCAGAAATTGAAGAATTAAATAATAAAGGTTTATTTAATAAAGGGCATTATATGATGTTTAAAGATTGTTTAGAATATATAGAAAAAAACTAAATTTTATTTAGTTTTTTTATTATATCTTGATAAACTTTATCTACTTCGGTTTTTTCACCTTCAATAGCAACTACATAAGCTTTTTTTGGAGCATCATAATCATCTAATTCAAATTTAACATTATTCTTTTTATATACATATCTTTTTCTAATTAGAGTATTATCTTTTTTATAATTTAAAAAGTCTAATATTGAATTTACAGCCTCATCATCATTAAATTCAATAGATTTAGATTCTCTTCTTTCAATTAAAATATCATCAGTTAGAATATCGTCTTTAAAATCTAATAATTTTCTTATATTATTATTTTTTTCTTTTATAGTAATTCTAGCCATTGTTTTATTTTCGTTTCTATAAATTGTTCTTGATTGATTTGTTTCTTCAATAAATTCAAAATCATTGTCATTACAATAGTTAATATAAGGATTTAAATCCTCAACATTAAAACTATATTCATATTCCATTTTAACACCTCCATATATAAGCTTTATGTTTTTCTGGAAATCCATCATCTATTTCATCCCAATCTAATCCACAATATTTAAAACCTAGTTTTTCATGTAATTGCTCTGAAGGAATATTATCATATTCTATACCTGCTATAATTCTATTACCTTTATTTTCTTTTACAATTTTAATTCCTTCTTTTATTATATCTTTAGCATAACCTTTTTTTCTTTTTTCTTTTTTTGTAAAAACAGAAAATAAACACCAATCATTTAAAATATTGTTGTATTCTAGAAAATTGACCATACATACTAATTCATTATCTTCAATATTAAGAAGTAAAAATGATTTATTTTTTTCTTGTGAAAAAATAAAATCTAAATGTTCCATAGTTTCTTCTAAATTGGCAATTATATCATTATCATTTTTAAATAAATCTGCTATTAAGTTCTTGATTGTTTCTTTTTCTTTATTATATATTGTTCTATCAATTACTTTTATCATATTATTTATTTATAACGATTAATGGTATTTCTATTTCCTCTTTAGCAAGACCTGTATGATTACCATAAATTCTATCTTCTTCTGTATATTTATTTACTCTATTATAAAAGGCATAGCCTTTTTTACATAAACTAACATACTCACCTAAACAACTTTCAGCATACTTAGTCATATTTTTTCCAAAGAAATTATTATCTATTAAATCTTTAGTTTTATACAGAATCATAGAATCTCTAAAATCTTTTTCAAATTCTTTTTTAAATATTTCTTTATATTCTTCTTTAACAAAAAAAGTTGTAGTTCCTAAATCTATACTTGGTAATGTATAAAAATATTTGTTATATTTATCAAAATCCATTGTAATAATATTTTCTATATCTACTTGTCCATGATCAGCTGTTAGTACTATTTCAAAATTACTATTATTTTCAACAAAACTAGTTAAAGCTTTTTCAAATTCGTTTATTTTATTATAAACAATTTCTTTATATACTCCATTTTTGTGTTCTAATGTATCTATTTCAGGTAAATAAAGATAAGTGAAAGTTTTATTCTTATCTTTTATTATATTACTTATAATATTAAAAGCATCTTCATAATCTTTATATCCATATGATTTATTTTTTCCAATTACATGTTTAGAAAATCTTGATGTTAATAAAAACTCAGGGAAAACAATATTAGTATTTCTATTAAATTTATTAAATATAGAATCATATTTAAATATATCTTTATCATCTAGTTTTAAATTTTCATTTGTTATTCTATCATTTAATAATAAAGTATAATATGGAATATTATTTTCACGATTGTAGGCATACCATCCGAAAAAACCTGTTTTAGATGGATACTGTCCTGTAATAACACTATTTAAAACACAACCTGTTGCCGTTGGGAATACTGTATTTAATTTTCTTTTATAATTCTTTTTTAATATTGAATCATTAGGTAATGTATTAACTAAGTTGTATCCTAATCCATCTACTAATATAAATATTATATTTTTATGATTTTTAACATCTTTTCTTATTTCTTTCATATTATTGTTTACTTTAAAATTTGTTCCACAATAGTTATATAAAACTCGTAATAGATCAATTAAATTATGTTTATTATAATTAGGAATAACTAGTTTATTTTGTTTTATTCTTTTCATATTATCACCTC
>CAJGDV010000123.1 GCA_904502155.1 uncultured Bacilli bacterium | reverse complement strand
TTATAATCCGATATCTTTTGCATTTGAAACATATCAAAAATTATATAGAAATAGCATTGTTCCAGCATTAACAATAATTATTTTTTCATTAATTATTTTGTTAATTAAGCATAAAGATTCTAAAAAAGGATATTTAGTTTCTTTCTTTGTTGGTCTTACATTATTTATAATGTATAACAATAGACAAGATATGATATGGATAGCTCCTTCACTTGTATTATTAGCTATACCTTTAATAGGTAAATCAAGGAAATATAAAAACGTTATATTATTAGGCATTATTTTTATAACATTTATAATTGGTAACACAATAATTAGTACAAAGAATTATTTAGAATATGGTCTATATACAACAAATGAACTAGAAAAATCTTCATTTAAGAAAACTTTTTTAGAATTAAGCAAAATAAAATCTAAAAATATAGATTCTCAAATATCAAAAGAAACCCTAGACAAAGTAGCAAAAATAAGTAAAACTTTTAATAATTTATATACAAAAGAAAAACAAGTAGAACTTTATACTAGTTGGACTTATAAAAGTTCTGAAATTGGAAAAGAAATAAACAATGGATTTTTAATATGGGCATTAAGAAGTATGGTTGATTATACAAATGGAGCTCAAGCAGCAGAACAAACATGGAAAGACATATATGCTGAAATAGAAGATGAAAAATTTGAAAAAAGATTCATTTTAAATAATGTTTATTTAGTACCACCACGATTAAGTTATATACCAATAGTATTAAAAGAAGTGCCAAAAAATTTAAAATATATTATCACATACGAAAATGTAATTCCAAAAATTAATACAACATATAGAGATGAAGATATTGTAAAATTAGCACGTAAAGTAACAAATGATACTATTTTATATCATAGTTGTTCTGATGAAAAATGTACTATTTCAGCTGATGATTATATATATTCAAAAAATCTTTTATTAAGTATTTCTAATTTGTATTCTCTTATGATTCCAATATTGTTTATTATTTCAATTGTTATATTTATTTATAATATAATTAAGAAAAAAAATATTTTATTAGAATGTATGGTAATTTCATCATTTATATTAATATTCTTTGGAGTTACTTATACTGATTGCTTTTATGTAGATGCTGCTAATTATTTTTATTTTGCACCTATATATTCAGTTTTAATAATTTTTATTATACTTTCATTGAAAGGAGTTGATCTTCATGAAATTATCAATAATAATACCCGTTTACAATGAAGAAAAATTTATACAAGATATAATTGAAAGAGTAAAAAATTCAAATACTGGTAAAATTAAAAAAGAAATCATTATAGTTGATGATTGTTCTTTTGATAATACTAGAAAAATCTTAAAAAAGAAAATAAATAAGAAAGTAGATAAAATAATATACCACGAACATAATCAAGGTAAAGGAGCTGCTTTAAGAACTGGAATAAAAGAAGCAACAGGAGATGTAGTAATTATTCAAGATGCTGATTTTGAATATGATCCTAACGATTATTTAAAAGTAGTTACACCTATTTTTGAAAATAAAGCAGAAGTAGTATATGGTTCTAGATTTTTAAATAAAAAATTTAAAGGATATAAAAAGAATATTATAGCTAATAAATTTCTTACTTTTTTATCTAATTTATTTAGTCATCAAAAAATAACTGATATGGAAACTTGTTATAAAGCATTTAAAAGAGAAGTTATACAAAGTATAACTATTGAAGAAAATAGATTTGGTTTTGAACCAGAAATCACTGCTAAAATTGCAAATAAGAAAATTAAAATACATGAAGTAGAAATTTCATATAACCCAAGAAGTCATGAAGATGGAAAGAAAATAAACTACAAAGATGGTTTAAGAGCAATTTATTGCATTATTAAATATGGAAGAAATTAAAGTTTTTGTACCAGGTAGATTATGTTTGTTTGGTGAACATAGTGACTGGGCTAGTAATTATGAAACAGTTGATAAGGGTTATGCAATAGTATGTGGTTTAGAACAAGGTGTAAATATCAAATCTAAAAAAAGTAATGAAATTATAGTTATACATAATGGAAGTATCAGAAAATTAGAAAATTTAGACGATATAGCAAAAAGCGATGACTTTTTAGCATATATAGCAGGAACTATAAAATATATAAACGATCATATAATTAATGAAGGCATAGAAATTGAAATATTAGAATCTACTTTACCAATAAAAAAAGGATTATCATCAAGTGCAGCAATATGTGTAGCAGTTGCTAAAGCATATAATGAACTTTATAATTTAAATTTAGACAATAAAGAAATAATGGAAATAGCATATCAAGGTGAAAGAAATACAAAATCAAAATGTGGTAGAATGGATCAAATATGTGCATATGGTAAATCATTAAATCTTATTACATTTAAGGATGAAAAAATTGATATTACACCAATAAAACCTAAATTTAATATATATTTAGTATTTACTGATTTAAATAAATCTAAAGATACTATTAAAATTTTAAAAGATTTAAATGATTGTTTTCCAAATCCTAAAAATGAAATTGAAAAAAATGTTCATTTAGGCTTAGGAACATTGAATGAGAATTTAATAATGGAAGTTATTGATGTAATTGAAAACAAAAATATTTATGAATTAGGACGTTTAATGACAAAAGCTCAGAATATTTTTGATAATTATGTTGCTAAAGCATCAAGTGAATTAGAAGCTCCTTATTTACATGAATTATTAAATGATGATGAAGTAAAAAAATTATCCTTAGGAGGTAAAGGAGTAGGTTCACAAGGAGATGGATCAATTCAATTTATAGTTGAAAATGAAGAAAAACAAGATATGTTATGTTCGTATTTAGAATCAAAAAATTTAAAACCATATAAAATAACAGTAGTAGGAGGATAGAATGAAAAAGGGATTTACGTTAATAGAATTATTAGCAGTTATTTTAATATTAGGTATTATAGCACTTATTGCAATACCTACAGTAAATAACATCTTAGATGAATCAAGAAGAGGAGCATTTAAAACAACAACTCAAAATGTTTTAAAACAAGCTGAAGAAACTTGTATGATGGAAAATATTAAAGGTATACAGCCAACAAAAACATATACCATTACTGATGGAAATATTTCTCCAAAATTAGATTTAAAAGGAGAACTTCCTAACAATG
>CAJGDV010000122.1 GCA_904502155.1 uncultured Bacilli bacterium | reverse complement strand
TGAAGGATTTGCACAAGCTAAAGTTGATGTAGTTCCTGAAAATGTTAAAGAAGAATGCATGGATGCTGCTGAAGGATGTCCTGTTAGTGCTATTGTTGTAGAAGACTAAAAAACAAACTAAAAACTAGTTTGTTTTTTTTATATCAAAATCAAAAAATTGGTGATTTTCCTTATAATCAAAATTTAATGTTATTGTATTCTCATATTTTTTATTATCAAAATCATATTCAATAAATTTTTCTTTTTTGCGATTAATGTATATCAAACCAAATATTAAAAAAATACAAATAAGTAAACCAATAATTATTTTTTTCATATTACCACCTACTATTAATTACAACAAAAAAATCTGCCTTTTAGCAGATTATTTATTATTAATTAAATTATAAAGAACTTTTACTTCTTTAATTGATAAATAACGATATTCACCTGGTTTTAAACCATCACAATTTAAGAAAGCAACACTATCACGTCTTAATTTAATTACTTGATATCCTAATTCTTTAAACATATTTTTAACTTGATGGTTACGTCCTTCATGAATTGATAAAGCAACTACTGAAGTGTTTGTTTTTTTGTCTAACTTAATAAGTCTAGTTTTACATCTTCCCGTTTTCTTGCCATCAATAACTACACCTGTTTCAAGTGTTTTACGATGTCCTTCAGTTATTAGTCCTTTAATTTTAGCAATATAAACTTTCTCAATATTATTACTTGGATGTAATAAAGCATTAGTAAGTTCACCATCATTTGTTAAAAGTAAAACTCCTGTTGTATCATAATCTAGTCTACCTACAGGATATACTCTAGTTTTAGCATTTACTATATCTGTTACAGTTTTTCTATGTTTATCATCACTTGTTGTTGTAACTACACCACGTGGTTTATTTAATAGTATATATACTTTTTCTGTTTTCCCGATTACAAAGTCATCAACCATAATTGTATCATTTGGGCCAGCTAGAGTACCTAATTCTCTAACAACTTCACCATTTACACGTACTTTACCTTTTTTAATTAATTCTTCAGCTTTACGTCTTGAACAATAACCATTATTAGCTATAATTTTTTGCACTCTTTCCATATAAATCACCTGCATGTATTATAACATTAAAATAATAGTTTTACAATAATAATACTTGCACTAATTCCTATAATGTCCGCAAGTAAACAAACCTTTAAGGTGTTTCCTATTTTTTTAATTCCTATACTTCCAAAATATAAAGAAATAATATAAAAAGTAGTATCTGTACTTCCTTGAATAACACTTGCTAAAAGACCAATTTTAGAATCAGGACCATAAGATTTAAAAATGGAATCTAAAATAGATAATGAACTAGATGAAGAAATAGGTCTTAAAATAATCATAGGAATTACTTCAAAAGGAATATCAAATATTAACTTAAAAAAATTTGAAAAATAATTAATAAAATTACTATTTAAAATTATATTAATAGCAAACATCATGGCAAGAAGACTTGGAAACATAGTTAAAATAACATTAAATGCTTCCTTAGAGCCATCAATAAAAGTACTATATACATCAATTTTTTTATAATAACCATAAAAGACAATAACAAAAACTAATATTGCTATAATCATGGTATAATCCTATCTATAATAAGTCCACCAATTGTACCTATTAAAGTTGCAAGAAAACATGCTAGAGTAATACAGGAAGGGTCAATACTATTATGGGCTAATCTTAAGGAAATAATTGTTGTAGGTATAATAGTAAGACCAGTAGTATTAAGTACTAAAAATGTTCTCATGCTACGACTTGCTTTATCACTTTTATTAATTTCTGATAGTTCTTTCATAGCCTTTAAACCTAAAGGAGTACTACTAGAACCAAGACCAAAAAAATTAGAAATTAAATTAGCAGAAATATATCCGTATGCTTCGCTATTTTTAGGAATTTCGGGAAATATAAAATGTAATAATGGCTCAATAAATTTAGATAATTTTAAAAGTAAACCAGATTTAGAAGCAATATTCATAAGACCTAACCAAATAGCCATTACTGGAAAAAGATTAATTATTAAATCTAATGTTTTTTTACCACTATAAAGAATAATATTATTTAGACTAGAAAAATCTTTTGTAAACAAAATGCCTAATAAAACAAATAATACCCATAATATATTTATCATTTAAAAATTAAATCCCATATTTTAATTTTTTTCTTTTTTATACTAATAAATATATCTGTTTCAAAGATTTTTTCGTCATCTAAATAAATAGTTGCTTTCCCTACTTGATCATTATCTTTATAATTATATAATTCTTTTAAATTATATTTTATTAATATTTTATTTTTTTCAGTATCTTTTAATAAATATTTAAATCTTTCTTTAACATAAAAATATCGATTTTTATAAAATTCTTCATCTGGTATATCAATATATCCTTTTTTTAAAATGGTATAAGTTTTATATTCTTTAAAAGCTTCATTATATAAGTTTTCATGATCTTCAAAATCATTTCCATCATTTAGTGTTACAACTGTTAGTGTTGTAGGACCCTTTTTAGCTGCTGTTACTAGTGTTCTTCTAGCTTTTTCCGTAAATCCGGTTTTCCCTCCTACGGCATATTTATATTTTGTTAAAAGTTTGTTTTTATTAGTCCATTCATAGTAATTCATATTTGTTTTAACTTTATGTTTTTTAGTTTTAGTTATTTCTTTAAATGTTTCGTTTTGCATACAATATGCCATAAGTTTAGCCATATCACATGCAGTTGATTTATTTCCCCCATCTTCTTGATCTAATCCACTAGGATTTACAAATACTGTTTTTGTCATTCCTATTTCACTAGCTTTTTGATTCATTAATTTAACAAATTCTTCTTTAGTTCCAGAAACATGTTCTGCAATTGCAATGGCTGCATCATTTCCACTTCTTAGCATTAAACCATATACTAAATCTAATAATGATATTTTTTCTCCCTTTTTGACATAAATTCCTGAACCATAGGAATTTATATCACCTATTACAACTATATCTTCTAATTTTTCCGATTCAATAGCAAGTATTGCTGTCATAATTTTAGAAATACTAGCTACACTACGAACAGTATTTTCATTGTCTTTATAGATGATTCTATTAGAATCAACATCCATAAAACATGTACTTGTTGCACTAGTTTGATATGCTAATACATTAATAGGAAGAATTAGTAATAATAATAATAGTTTCATATAATCACCAATTAATAATATGAAAAAAAAGAACTTTTTA
>CAJGDV010000121.1 GCA_904502155.1 uncultured Bacilli bacterium | reverse complement strand
ATATTCATATTTCTTAGATAATAATCATCCATTAATAGTTGTTACAAATAATAGTATTAATAATAGTAATGAAATAATAATTATTAAAGATAGTTATGCTAATTCATTTGTTCCATTTTTAGTAAATCATTATAAAAAAATACATATTATTGATCCTAGATTTTATAAATTAAGTATAAGTGATTATATAAAAGAAAATAATATAAAAACAGGTCTTTTCCTTTATAATGTAAACACTTTAGACAGTGATACTGGGATATTATCAATTAAATAAAAGCATATTTAAAATATGCTTTTTTTGTGGTATAATTTAAAATAGGTGATAGTATGAGAAAGGTATTAATATTAATGCTTATATCTTGTTTTTTATTAACAGGATGTGGGAAGAAAGAAATTAAATTCAATATTGAAAGTGAAGAAAATTATGAATTTCGTGTAAAATTTAACGGAACAATAGGGAAAAAAAGTTTTAAAAAAAATTGGAATATTTATAAATATAATGATGAACAAATTAAAGTAACAGAAGATGGCAATGATTTATACTTTGTCTTTGATAATCAACTTTATAAAGATAAATATAAAAAAGAAAAACTAAAAGAAGGTTATCCAACCGATTTTTCATATCTTTATACTATTTTCAAAGAAAAAAAGAAAATTATTGAAAAAGGTGACGATTTAATTGGCAAAAAAACATATCAATTTTATACATATAAAGAATCGAAAAAGAATATGAATAAATTATTTAAAAATTTAGGGTTAGATGTTAAAGTTTCAGAAAAACCTAAAGTAGTTTTATATTTATATAATGATAATATATATAATGTTATGTATAAAGTAAATAGTGATAATGAATCTTATAAAATTGATATTGATTTTTTTGATTTTAAAAATGTAACTGAAATTAAAGAAAAATTCTATGATGATATAGTTGCTGAAGAAGATGATAAAACTATTCATAAAAATAATTCTACAAATAATTATGATGAAGGAAAATTAAATAATATATATGATATAGAATCGGGAAGAAGGGGAAAAAATCGTGCTAAAAAATAAAAGAAAAAAAGGGTTTACAATTGTAGAACTTCTAGGTGTATTCATACTTCTTGGAATTATTGCAGTATTAATTACTCCTAGTATTCTAAATTTACAAAAAGATGCTGATAAAGATGCATTTGAACAAAGTGTTAATGCCTTAATTAGAGCAGCGCAAGTATATCATGCTAATAATGATTTTATTAAGTTTCCAGCAAATGGAATTTCACCAACTGACCCACAATTAGAACTTAAAAATGATGATGAATTTCGTAGTGGTGTAGTTAAACTTATTAATGATGAATATTTTTATGCATACAATATTTCTAATGGAAAATATTGTGCTAATGGAGTTAGAAACGATCTTTCAATTGATGAAGGAGAGTGTCCTGAAACAGCATCTAGATGCTTTGAATTTGATGAAGATACTGGAACTATAATTGATTTTTATGATGAAAAAGTTGGTTGTGATATTCCAAACCCAATAATTCCAGAAGAAATAAATGGTACTACAGTTGAACATATAGGAGATCTTGCTTTCACAAAAGGTTATTTAATATGTGAAAAAGATGGAGAAATTTATCATGATGATCCTTCTATAGATTATGAATGGTATGAAGAATATGTAATTTTTGATAAACCAAGTGAAATGGAAAAAGCAAAAAAAGAAGTTGAAGAGAAATTTAATGCAAAATATGGTGATAAGAATTTTACATATGAAGATACTTATTGTTATATGTCGTCTTCTACACCAATTGGATACCAAACGTATGATTCTGTATGTGATCATTGTGGTCAAAGATATTATGAAGTGTATCTAAAATGGGGAGATTCGCATAATAAAACTTATTTTCCTAATAGATTAACAGGTATTACTCTTCCAAAAACAATTAAAACAATTGGAGAAAGTGCTTTTGAGTTTAATGATATTAGTTATGCTAATCTTGAAGAACTTACAGATTTAGAATATATTGGTCCATATGCATTTAATAATAACAATCTAAAAAGTGTAGATCTTTCTAATAAAACAAAACTAAAATCAATTGAATGGGCAGCATTTAATTATAATGAAATAAATTCAGTTAACTTAGCTGGAGTAGAAGAATTAGAAACTATAGGATCTAATGCGTTTGCTTATAATAAATTAAAAACTATATCTATTAAAGATTTACCAAATTTAGAAAGTATTAATTATGGAGCATTTGGTAATAATCAAATAACTTCATTAGATATTGATAATTTACCAAAAATAAAACGACTTCAAGGTTTTGAGAATAATTCAATTTCTTCATTTGATTTTAGTAAATTCCCAACACTTGAATATCTTGGTGGTTTTAATCAAAATAAATTTAGTTATGTTAGTATTGCAAATCTGCCTAATTTGAAAACAATTTATGGATCAGCATTTAATAAAAATACTACTCTAACAACATTAGATATAAGAAATTTACCAAATTTAGAAATTATAGGATATGATGCTTTTAATGAATGTTCAATAACAGAAGTAGATTTTATAAATATGCCAAAATTAAGAGCAATTGGAGATTATGCCTTCTTTGGAAATAAAATTACTTCGCTTAAATTTACTAATTCATATGCATTAGAATATACAGGAATTTATTCTTTTTCTAAAAACTTAATTCAAAGTTTTGACTTTTCAATTTTTCCTCTATTATATGACATAGGTGGACATACTATGAGTCACAATTATAACACTTTGACGGAAATTACTATTGATAATCCAAAACTTGAATATATAGGTAATTTCGCTTTTGATTATAATTATCAATTAAAAACTGTGCATATGGGTGAAAATCCTTCCTTAACTTGGCTTGGTACAGGGGTATTTAAATGGTCTCCTGTAGAACATATTGTGGTTCCTAAAAATGTAACAAAAATAGAAGATACCACATATTATAGAACAAATTCGAAGGCCTTATCGGTTACAATATTAGGAGATAATCCTACAAGATTTAATTCAAGATGGAATGCTATAGGTATGACAGGGGGAGCATCAAATTGTCCTACAATACCAACCGATGGTTCAACAAATACAGTAACTTGTTCTTAAAATCTTTGCTTAATTAGTTGTAATATGTTATAATTAATTAGGCTTTTTTAATTTAAAGAAAGGAGAATTATGAGTAAAATTAAAATATTTGGACTCGGGGGTTTAAATGATACCGGTAAAAATATGTATGTTGTAGATGTAGATGACAGAATATTTATTTT
>CAJGDV010000120.1 GCA_904502155.1 uncultured Bacilli bacterium | reverse complement strand
GGGATTTTTAAATCCTTCTTTTTCCTTCCAGTTAACCATATCATTACTAACCATAATATGGGGATTTTCATAAATATCATCACAATCTGTATATGGTGTATATGCCATATAATATTTATAACCATTCCATGGCTTTTCAAAATTTAAAACCTTAGGATGATATCCATTATTATCACCGTATGCACTTATTATTTCTAATCTATTTTCATTATTATCAAGTACTAATTTATTGTAAGCAATTGGGGTTGATATTAAAGATATCATTAATGGATATACTACTAATTTACCTTTATTTAATTTTGTTTGCAATTTTATTAATTTTCTTAAATTCTTTTAAGTAGTACATTCCATCTCTATTAAAATCTTTAACAGGTCCATTTGCTATTTCAAATATTCTTTCTAATTCTTCTTTTTTAATGTCTTCTAAGAATCCTTTTAAATATTTAAGTTCTAAATTACTTAAATTATCAACATTTACAAATCTATGATTTTTTATATTCATAAGTATTAAATATTGTTTTAAATCATATGGCATTTTATTATCTAAATATAGCATTCTAATTAATCTACCTAAATTCATTCTTTCATAATTTGCTAATAAATTAATATATCTATCTGGACTATACAATGTTATATTATTAATTAAATCATATGATTTAGTATTTCTATTTTTTGTGATATCTGGTTCTGTAACAATAGCAATGTTACTATCTTTATAATCTTTTCTAACTTCTTTTTCTGCAAAACTAGTAGCATCAATTTCAGCTTCAAAAAGGTCATGGTTTTCTCTATAAATTTGAGGAAATTTTATCATATATTCTAAATTTTTAGCGATTTGATATTCTTGTTTTCCTATTTCACCATTTTTAATTCTTTTAAACATCATAGCATGTCTTGTTTCATGATATAAAGTTTTAAGTAAACTTTGTTGATTATAAATGTGATCATCTACAAATGCTTTATTGTGTAAAGTAGTATTTACAAGCATTTTATTAAAAAAATCACTATATCCACCTAAATTAATTGAATTTTCTTTATTAATATAATGTACAAATTCTTCTATATCTAATGTATTATTAGCATATCCTTTTTTGTCTAATCCTGATTCAATAAATAATTTAAAGTTTAAATTATATCTTTCTTTTAAGTCTGCTAATACAGCATTTGTTGTCATAATTGAATGAGCTTCGTTTTCAAGTAATTTTTTTATTTCAACAGGATCATAATAATGTAATCTTAAAGGGTCAATATCTGATATAAATCCACATTTTTTCATTGCTGTTATATAATTATTAACAATTCCTTTTTCAAAGTTATAGTCACAGTTGAATATTTCACCTTGTGTTAATAACATATTTAATTTTTCTTTTGAAGAAATTTTATATGCATCATTTTTAATGTCATTAATATTTGCTTTTTTAAAATACATTTCAAATTTTTCAGGATCATTAAAAGCTAGTCTTATGGCTAATAAATCTTTGTATAGTTCTGTTTCTGGTTCATAATCTTCGTATGAATCTTCTTCTGTTATTCTATATATTTTATTTAGTCTTTCATCTTTGTAATCAAGTTCTTCTTTTTTTATTTTTTCAAATTCTTCTTGGTTCATTGTATCACTCCTTGTAAGGCTGTATTATAACATAAAAAAAGGACTTTACCAAATTAAAGTCCTATAATAACAAGTACTCCTACTATTAAACAGTATATTGAGAAAACGCTAAGTTTACCGTTTTTAACAATATTTCTAAACCATATTGTTGCTATATAAGTAAATATAAAGGCAACAAATGCACCAATAAAGTAGTAACTCATCATTTTAAATCCTATTGATAATTCAAGTAAATCTTTTACTCCTAAAATCATTGTTGCTACACTAATTGGCATATATAACATAAATGAAAAATCAAATGCTACATTTCTTTTTAATTTTTGGAACATACCACCAACAATTGTAGAACCACTTCTACTAATACCTGGTAATAATGCTACCATTTGAAATAAACCTATTTTGCAAGCATCTTTATAAGTAATATCTTCTTTTTCTTTTGTACCTTTAAAGTCTTTTATTAGATATAAGAATAACGATGTTATAACAAGCATAAATCCGATAATTCTAACATCTTCTTCTAATGCTTCAAATAAATCTAATTTTGTTACTACAAGTCCCATAATTCCAGCAGGTATAGTTGCTAAAATAATAGCCATACAATATTTGAAGTTTGCTTGTTCTTTTTCTCTAGCATCTTTTTTAAATATATATCCAAAGAATGATTTAATAAGTGAAAATATTTCTTTTCTAAAAATTATAAATATTGCTATAAAAGATCCAAAATTACTTATTGTTGCAAATATATCGTATTCAATATTTAGTGGCTTACTACTAATTTTATCTATTAAAGTCTTAATAATTAAAATATGTCCACTACTCGATACAGGAATAGGTTCTGTAATACCTTGTATTATTCCTAAAATTACATAGCTTAATAAATCTAACATAAAATATCACCTATTTAATTATATCATATTTTAAACAAAAATTATGCGTAAAATTTATTATTACCATTGAAAAAGAAATAATTTCATCACGATAATTTTTAATGTTTTCATAATCTTCAATTAGAGCTAAAATGTCAATGCAACCTAAATCATTTAATTTATAATCTAAATCATGACATAATCTTGTAAATTTTAATATAGTATCATCATATCCGAATGAAAAAATATTATGATAATTTAATATTGATTTAATTAAAATAATCATTCTTTTTATATGATGTCTACGTGGAGTATTTTTTTCAATTACTAATTCTGTAATTAATTTTTTGTATTCCGATAATAAATTTGGTAATTGTTTTATATCGTTTTCTTTTATATCTGTGTATGTTACATCAGGAAAATAGTCTTTTCCATAGATTGTTGGATTGTAATTATATTTGTTTTTTTCATATATCATTACTTTAGTTTTAGAGTTAATATTACCTGCTAAAACTTCTTTTAATGTATAAAATGTTAGTCCTACATGGATTTCGCCTTCTTTAAATTGATATAGTTCGCTTATTTTTTCCATGTCATATTTTTTTATAACAAAGTATAAGTCAATATCAGACCAGCCTTCGACGATTTGTCCTCTTCCTCCTGATCCTCCTAAAGTTATACTTAGTAAATTATTTCCTAAAAGTTCAAATGCTTTATCTATTACGTTTATTAGTTTTTCCTTGTATTTAACTGGAAAATTTAAAAAATTATATGTTTCTAATGTTGTTTCGACAATTGTTGTTGCATTCATTTTTTTCACCTTTTT
>CAJGDV010000119.1 GCA_904502155.1 uncultured Bacilli bacterium | reverse complement strand
TACATTTAGTTCCTTTATTAATTCAACAATGTCATCAGCACAAAGTTCGATGTCATCAAGTCCTTCTAGTAGTAGTTCATCAGGTGGTGGTAGTTCATTCTCTGGTGGTGGCTCATCTGGAGGCGGTTCAGGAGGCGGCGGAGGCGGCTCTTGGTAAAAAGAAAAAGACAATTTAAAATTGTCTTTTTTTATAGTGCTTTACCCTTTTCTTCAATTCTATCTTCAATATCAAACGCATAAGTTGCTTTACCATAACTTACTACATCTGGGTTTTCCATATAATCTATATATTTTCCATTTTGGAAATTACGACGATATTTTCCTTCACTAGTATATTCGATATCATATTTATAAAGTCGTTTCTTAACATCATTTTTATAAATATATTCAACTGTAACACCTTTATCTTTATTATAAATTTCAGTATTAAAATAATGTTTTACAACGTTAATTTTATCCATGTTACCTTCAACATAAAGTGAATTATTTAAATTATTTGTAAGTCTTAAAGAATCCATATATGCAAGCATTAATTTATCTTCTTCAATACTTCTTTTAAATTTTCCTTCATAATATAATCTAATATATGTATCTATGACAGGAGTAATTCTTCTTAATGTTTCTTTAGCATCTCTAACTTTTTGAGGATCTTCATTTAATAATATTGTTGTATCACATCTAGCTTCATCATCTAATAATGAAATAAATTTCATAGCATCTTTTTCATTACCACATATAGCTACTAAATCTTTAATTAATAAATTAATATCATTTTTGAAAAATGATTCTCTGACTGTATCTTGTCCTGCAAGTTCACACATAATACGAGCATATGTTTGACCTTTATTATATATATCAGAATATGTGTTTAAATATTCTTCTGCCATTAATTCATTAATTCCTTCAGTTAAAGCTAAACCTAAGTTACCATTTGATACATAACCGTTATTAGATATAGCATGCATTACTTCATGAAATACAACTCTTTTTGTCATAATATCATTATCCATTTTATCAGAATAGAATATTGTTATTCTATCCATCATTTTCATATAATAACCTCTTACTCTTTCTGACATACCATGAGCTTCTTGATTATCTTTTTCATAATTAATACGTAAATTCATTAAGTTCTTTTTAGCATTGGCCATATCAAAGTAACTTTCGTTTTCTACAAAGAAATGTCTTAAAGACATTAAAAATTCTTTATCATCTTGTGCTAATCTATCATTATTACTAATATAAGACATAATTGTTTTTGCATCGTTTTCATCAACTTTATAAATTTCCATTATTTGAGTTACGTTTTGCATAAAACTTTTGTTTAAATCAATTGTTTTTAGTGGTGTAAATGCTAAATTACCAATAATTATTACTGTTATTGCTACTTTACCTACTTTAACAACTTTTTTTGTTATTTTTGATAATTTTTCATTTTTATTTTCGTTTTCTCCTAAAAACATAACATCTATATCTTTATTATATATTTCATCAAAATAATTTTTTAAATTACCGGTTACTTCTTGATATTTATCATTTATTAATTCATAAAAATATCTTCTTTTTTCTTTCATATCAAATATAGTTTTATATTCTTTATCATTATAAAATACTGGTCCATATTCTATAAAATGTGTTTTAAATTCTGGTTCATTTTTTAATTTATTATATATTGTTTCTACGAATGTATATTCGTTTGGATTTGTTATTTCTACTAAATTCCCGTTATCTACTATTGCTACTTGCATTGTTTTATAGTCACTTGTGTAATAAGCATATGTTTTTTGTCTAAAACTAAATGTTGCTATTATTTCACATTGTACATGGGTATTATTATGTATTGCTGTAAATTTATTCATATAATTCTCCTTCTTATTTCATATGTTTTGATATTATTTTATTTTCATCGGATAATGTTTTTGTTAATTTTGATTTTAAGACATATTCTGGGATTGTATCGTATTCTTCTCCTGTACCTAAATGCATATATTTGCCATTTTCAAGTAATTTAAATTCAGCTCGATTACTTCTTACAACTATTCCTGGAGCAAAATAATAATCAATTTGAACTAAATTAGATGCTATTTTTTTATTAATATAATTTTTATTAACTTCAATATAGAAAGTATTTCCTTCTTTATAATATGGATAATTAGCAGTATTTGTTTTTCTTATAGAATCAATATAAGAACACATTAATAAGTCATTTTCCATTTCTATATCATATTTGGCTTTATAAAATTTAGCATATAATTTATCAATATCATTTCTTATTTTTGTTAAATTTTTAATTGTTTCTGGTTTATTTTCATAATAATCTAGAGTGTTTTTATTTTCCATTATCATTTCATCATTAATTAACCTTACTAAATTATAGGCATCTTTTTCATTTGTTAAATTTATTAATTCATTATATAAAATATCTGGATCATGTTTAAAATAAGCATCTTTTATAATATCTATTCCTACTATTTCTGCAAGCATTTTAGCATATGTTTGTTGTTTACCATATGCTCCAACATATTTTTCATTAATTATTGTTGTTGTGTATTCACTTGCTATTAACTCTGTTATTCCTTCTGTTAGAGCAACACCATCTTTATTATTAAATGCAACTCCACCATTAGATAAACAGTGCATAAATTCATGCAATAAAACATGATAAACTTTACTACTAAATTGGTCATCTTTAAATATCATTATTTCATTGTCATCAATAAACCAACATCCTTTAGTAGTGTTTTCTAAATTATATTTTGATTGATTATCTAAATCATAATTTATAGATAAATTAGAAATATTATTAGTAAGTGTTCTTAAATCAAAATGATTAATATTATCTTTGTAAACATCAGTTAAAGATAGTAAGAAAGCTTTTTCATCGATTTTAATATTTTTATTATTTTTAATTAAATTAGTAATTTCATTAACATTATTTACTTTTAATGGTTCTATTTCTAGATCATATTTTATTTCATTATTATTAGTGTTTTCTATTAATTTAAAGCCAGAAAATTTAATTGTTGAAAAAATTAATAAAGTTACTAATGTTGAGCCAATATATAATTTAGTTTTATAGCGTTTAGGTTCTATTTCTTTATTAAATTTTGGTTTTTTATCAGTTAGAGCAATTACTTCTTGATTAAATTTTTTATCAAAGTGTTCTTTAATTTCTCCTGATATTTCTTTATATTTACCATCAATTAATTCGAAAAAGTATCTTTTACCATCATATTTATCAAATATCATTTTATAGTTTATACCTTTATAAAAAGTATATCCATAATCTATAAAGTCATGTTTAAAATCAACTATTTTAAATGTTTGATAAATACTATTTAGTAAATCAAATTCTTCTTTATTTGTTA
>CAJGDV010000118.1 GCA_904502155.1 uncultured Bacilli bacterium | reverse complement strand
CAGTTCCAATTTTTTCTATTTTGTCATTAAGGACAATATTAGTAGCTCTATTATTTGAAAAAGATGCAAATTTAACATTTAATAAATTAGGTGGTAATTTTATTTCGTTAAATTTATTATATGCAAATGCTGTACCACCAATATCAGTTAATGAATCTAATTTTGATAAATCCAAATCGCCAGTAAGTGATGTATAGAAAAAGGCTGAATTACCAATTTTTGATAGCATATCTAAATTTCCAAATGTAACTTTAGAAGCTGGGGTATTAAAAAATGCTAAATCACCAATTTCTTCTAGGTAATGTGCTTTACTTAAATCAATTGATGCAATATCATGAGGTTCAGCATATAAATCCCACATTTGGTCACTTTGAATATCACAATAAGCATATTCAGTATTTATATAATCAATACTCTTTAAATCAAATTCTTCATCTTCAAAGTTTCTATAACATAATTTTTTCATGTTTTCCGTTCCAGTAACTGGAATACCAAATCCAAAGTCTACACTTGATGCTTTAGCAGATTCTAGTGTATCATAAGCATATTTTTCTTCACCATTTGCAAACAGTAGAATTTCAACTACTAAATGGTCATAATCTTTTACAAAGGCTCCATCACCTATTTTTTTTACTTCTTCCCCATTGATTCTTGTTGGAATAACAACATTTCCAGCACAACTGCTTTTAAATTTTGTTATTTCACCATTAGCAAATTCAAAGCATTCACCATTATCTTCAGCTATAATTCTACAGTTCGATAAATCTCCATATACTTCAAAATTTGTTTTATTTCCTGCACCACATAATTCGTTGTTTGTTAATGAATCAAGATAAACATTATTTCCATCATACTTAACAACACCAGTATAACCATTAAGACTTTTTAAATCTAAATCTAAATATTCTAGTGCTATCCCTTCGTCAGGTATTTTATAATTGTTTTCAGTTACATATGATTCTACACTACTTAATATAGTTCTTGAGTCAGCTGTAAATTTATTTTCTTTCGCATTTCTTAAAATTTTATTTGTCGAAGGAATTGCTATTCCTAATATTAAACCAATAACACATATTATTGTTAAAAGTTCGACAAGTGTAAATCCTTTTTTTTGTTTTAACATATTATCCTACCTTTTTAATTACTATTTCTTGTACTTGTTTTAAATCGTATTGACCTTTATATCTGTGATCTATTTCATCAATTACTCTATTAATTTTTTCATTTTTATTTTCAATTTTTTTGATTCTTTCTTGATTTAAAATAGTATCAATTATATTTTCTAAATTTTTTATATCTTCTTTTAATTATAATGTTAATCTTTTATCATGTCTTAGTTCATCAAGTTTTACTTCATTTTCTTTATCTTTTAAAAGAAATATTGAACCAACAGCTACTAAAATTAAAACAATAATTGAAATAACAATAATAACTTTTTTCTTCATAATAATCCTCCTATAATAATTATAATTAAAATAATTAATGTGATTTTTGAACCTTTACTTATATTTATTTTATTAAAATTTTTAGCACATATATTTTTATTATATTTTCCTTCTTCTTTTAAAACAATTCCTTTAAATTTATAATTTTTTAAATCTTCTTTACTAATTAGTGTAAATGATGTTGGATCATCTAAATCTAAATATTTTGTATTTTTTGGTAGTTTCATTATAAAGCTACCCATAACTATATCACCTATAGAACTTGATATATTAATAATTGATAATAATATTAATAAATCTAATTTAAATATCATTCCGATTATTAATGTAATAATACCTATCAATACTAATGGGGAATAAATAGATATTAAAATATCTTTTTTTTGAATTTCTTGTTTACACATACAATATAAAATTCCCTGTTCAAGTTCAGCACCCATTACTACTTTTTTTCTATCAATATTTTTATTAATAATAAAACCAAAATAATGTATAATCTCATGTAATATTAAATATAAAATGCATGTTGATAGCATTAATGGTATATTTGTTATTATAAGTGGATTACCATATATGGGTATGACAATTATAAAGCATAATATTAAAATTATAATTGCTAAGAAATTAAGGAATATCATGTCTAATGTATAAGTATAATATTTCATATTATCACCTAGTATAATTATAACATAAAAAAAATAGATTTATATTAATATAAATATAAATCTATCTTTATTTTGTAAATCTTTTTCTAATTTTATTTCAGCATTAGGATATTTCTTTTTAGCATAATTTTTAATCTCATTACCTTGCATATATCCTATTTCAAATGCTATAAGACCTTTCTCATTTAAATATTTACTTGATGCGTCAATTATATCTTTATAATGTTTAAGTCCGTTATCAGGCGCATAAAGTGCTAAATGAGGCTCATTATTTTTTACTATTTCCATTATTTCTTCATCATAAGCAATATATGGAGGATTTGATATTATTACATCATATTTTTTATGAAGAGGACTTAACATATCTCCTTCATAAAAAGTAATTTCAGCATTATTATTTTTCGCATTTTTTAAGGCTACCTCTAATGCTTTTTTACTAATATCAACTGCATCAACATTACAATCCAAATTATTTTTTAGTGTAATAGCAATACATCCTGATCCAGTACCTAAATCAACAATATCAACCTTTTTATTAAAATGTGTTTTAATTAAAGAAATAGTTCTAGAAACTAGTTCTTCAGTTTCAAATCTTGGTATTAATACATTTTCATTAACTTCTAGTATTTGACCATAAAAATCAACATTGCCAATTATATATTGAACTGGCTTACCTTCAACTAATTTATAAATACCATCAATAAATTTATCTTTATCAATATATTTATATAAATATTTAGCTTGATTAATATCAATATTATTTTCTTCTAATATTTTAATTCCTTGACTTAATAAATTATTCTCCACGTAATTTTCTTGCTTGATCTTCTGTAATAAGTGCTTCTATTACATCATCAAGTGCACCTTCCATAACACGATCTAATTGTTTTAAAGTAAATCCAATTCTATGGTCAGTTACTCTGTTTTGTGGATAATTATATGTTCTTATTTTTTCAGAACGATCACCAGTACCAATTTTACTTCTTCTTTCAGCTCCAACTTTTTCAGCTTCTTGTTGCGTATAATAATCATATAATCTTGTTTGAAGTATTTTTATAGCTTTTTCTTTATTTTTAATTTGTGATCTTTCAGTTTGTGAGTATACAATAATTCCTGTTGGAATATGTGTTAATCGAACAGCAGAGTCAGTAGTATTTACACCTTGTCCTCCACATCCACTTGCTCTTGTAATGTCTACTCTAACTTCATTCATATCAAGTTCACAATCTATTGCTTCTGCTTCTGGCATTACAAGTACTGTAGATGTTGATGTATGAACACGTCCTTGTGATTCTGTTTCAGGAACACGTTGTACACGGTGAGCTCCGTTTTCATATTTTAAT
>CAJGDV010000117.1 GCA_904502155.1 uncultured Bacilli bacterium | reverse complement strand
TTATGTTATAATATTTTTATAGGGAAGAGGTAAAACATGCCAAAAGTTAGTATTATAGTTCCTATATATAATATGGAAAATTATTTAAATAGATGTTTAGATTCTATCATTAATCAAACATATAAAGATATTGAAATTATACTAGTTAATGATGGTTCAAAAGACAATTCATTAAAAATTTGTAAGGAATATGCAAAAAACGATAAGAGGATTATATTAATCGACCAAAAAAACGGTGGTGTCTCAAGTGCTAGAAATAATGGATTAGACAAAGCTACTGGAGAATATCTTGCTTTTGTTGATCCAGATGATTGGATTGATAAAGATGGTATTGAAAAAATGGTTGATTTCGCATTAAAACAAAAATGTGATATAGCATTTTTTGATTATAAAATAAATGATGAAATTCAAAAAAGCGAAAAAGTAAACTTAGAATATACTAAAGAGACAAAAGATGAATTTATAAAATTATTAATTAGCGGAGAAGTTCCAGGTTATTTATGGAGATTGTTAATAAAAAAAGATATAATTAAAAAATCTAAATTTAAATTAGATTTACCTATGGCAGAAGATTTAGTATTTATCCTAGAAATACTAAATAATGTAAATAAAATAAATAAATTAGAAGATGCTTTTTATAATTATTTTTTAACAGAAAACAGTATTACAAGAGGCTCTTTAAAATACAAAAAAAACTTACATAATACTTTTTTATTAAATAAATATATTAATAAACTTTATAAAGAACATGAAAAAATAGCTAATACAAAACACATTTCTGAAATTGGATTATATTTATTAAAAATGCATCGTGATGGTTATGATGAGAAAATGATTAAAGAAGAATTTGATTTTTTAGTTAATGATAAAAAATATAAAGAAATGAAACAAAACTATGATCAAGATAAATTATCAAAAATTGATAAAAATATAATGAAATTTATAGAAAAAAACAATTATAATCAAATGATAAAATACTTTGAAAAATTAATAAAAAAATCAGTTTTAGAATATAAAATTAATCGTATTAAAAATAGAATTAGAGGTGTTAAAAATGAGTTCTAAAAAACAACTAGCAGTTAATTTTTTAGCTCAAATACTATTTAGTGTTATCAATTTAACTATAAGTTTCTTTTTAGTTCCACATATAGTTAAATCATTAAATGCATCAGCATATGCATTTATTAATTTGTCTAATGATATAGTAAATTATGCTACTTTAATTACAGTAGCACTTAACTCAATAGCAGGAAGATATATAACATTAGAAATACATAAAAAGAAATATAAAGAAGCAAATATTTATTATAATTCCGTATTAATAGCTAATATTATTATGTCATTAGTATTATTAGTGCCAATGTTATTATTTATAATATTTATTGATTCTTTCTTAGATGTACCAACTAATATTGTAGGAGATGTTAGGTTATTATTCTTAATTGTATTTGTAAACTTTATAATGAGTTTAATAACTTCAGTATTCTCATCAACAACATTTATTACAAACAAATTATATTTAAGTTCAATTGCTAGTATATTTTCACAAATTGCTAGATGCTTAGTTTTATTATTCTTATTTGGTTTATTTAAAACTAATGTATGGTTTGTTGGAGCTGCATCATTTGCATCGACACTAGTAATTGCAATATCTAATTATATTTTTACAAGAAAATTACTTCCTGAACTAAAAATTGATTTTAAACAATTCAATATGAAATATACAATGGAAATGCTAAAAAATGGTGTTTGGAATTCAGTTAGTAGGTTAAGTGGTATATTACAAACTGGCTTAGACTTACTTTTATCAAATATTTTTATTGGTGCAGTTGCTATGGGTATCATCTCACTTCCAAGAACTATCACATCTATTGTATTTAGTTTATTTGGATCAATTTCATCAATTTTTAACCCAAATATTATGCAAGCATATGCTAAAAATGATTATGAATCAATAAAAAGACAATTAATATTTGCTATCAAATTTACAGGAACAATATCAAATGCTTTTATTGCAGTATTTATAACAATGGGTCTTCATTTTTATAATTTATGGGTACCAACAGAAGATTGTGGTTTCTTATATTTCTTATCAGTTATATCAATGATATCATTTGTTATAACTTTACCATTAGAACCAGTTTATTGTGTTCATACATCAGCAAATAAAATTAAACAACCAGCACTTGTTGCACTTGGTTTAAGTATATTAACTGTAGCAATTGTTTTAATAGGTGTAATGCTAATTGATGATGATCACATTAAACTACTATTGATATATGGGACATCAACAATAACTGGATTACTAAAAAATATCATTTACTTACCAGTTTATACAGCTAAAATAATTGATGAAAAATGGTCACTACTATATCCTAGTATGTTAAAAAATGTACTAATTGTAATATGTACATCAGCATTAGGACTAGTACTTAAAAACTTCATGTGGCATTCATCATGGATTTTATTCTTTATAACTTGTATGATTTTAGGATTGTTATTCCTATATATTAATTTTATGATTAATTTTAATAATGAAGAGAAAAAAGAATTTATAAAAATATTTAAAAAAGCTAAAAAAATGTTAAATTAAAAACGGACTAATAAAAGCCCGTTTTTTTCATTTAATTACTTCAATTATTGATTTTTTATATTCTTGGTCTTCTTCATTAATAACGTTGTCAAAATTTCCAACTTCATTTACAGCCTTATTGGCAATACTTACTTTTTCTTTAGCACCCTTTAAAAACCATTCATATTCAACATCAATATGTCCAATATCAAGTGCTTGATAATCTAAATTACCTAAGTCATAAGCAAGTACTGTAGCTGTAGGTCCTAAAGCAATTAATATTAAATCTTCTTTATTAATATTTTGTAATGATTTTTCTAAAATTTCATCATATTTATCAAATGCATTTTGTCCTGGACAAATAATTCGTTTAATAGATTTTGAATTATTAAATAAATCGTTACCAACACCTAATCTTGTTTTATTTCCTTCAATGATTATAAGATTTCTATTTTCCCATATCTTTTTAATGTTATCAAAACGTTCTTTAGCAACTTTTTTATTTTTATAATCCATATATGGTCTAGTTAAATTACTATTGCCATAAAAGTATTTATTATTAAGATATTTGTCAACATCTTTTCTATAGGTAACATTAAAATGTTTCCAAAAGAAATTCGCTTTAATAGTTGCATCATCTTGATTATTAAGGTAATTAGGTATACAAATTAATATTTTTTTATTATTTGTATCTTTAATAATTTCTTCTAATCGTTTAGATAATTTATTAGATACTTTTTGGAAGGCAGGTACTTCTTTAACACAAAGTAACCATTTAAATTCACCATCACCATATCTACAAATAGAAGCTTTATTTTCAAGCATATAATTAATTGTATCATCATCATTCATTATTGTTACTTTTTTATAATTATCCTTTTCTTCATTATATTTTAATGTAATATTTTTAAAATCATTTT
>CAJGDV010000116.1 GCA_904502155.1 uncultured Bacilli bacterium | reverse complement strand
TTGCAAGTAAGTTTTCCTCAATTTTAAAATTTGCAAATGGTTCCATAATTGTGTATAACTCTCCAATTATTCCAATTTTTATATAGTTATCCCTGTTTTCCACATTTTTTTTGATATTATTTTTAATTTTCTTATAAGTTTTCCTAATTTTCCACATTTTTTCATTTTCTTCAATTTTTTTCAACATTTTTTTATATTCAGTAATTACATCATAATTTTTTATATAACATTTTTTTTCTCTTATCAAAAATTCTATTTCATCCATGAATTTTATAATTTTTATAGTATTCCATAAATAATAGATATTTTTAATTTTATTTGCTTTTAAATATTTTTTAATTTTAAAATATATTTCTTTATAGTTTGCTTTTCCTTTAGAAATTAAATTTATAATTTCACAATCTAAATTTAAATCATTTATAATTTTTTGTTGTAATTCAAAATAATATCCATATTTGCATCCGCCGCCTAATTGAATTGCTAGATTAGCACCTTTTTCTATTCCTTCTATAAATGTTCCTAATGTATATTTAAAAGGTGTACAAATAAAATCAGGACTATATTTATTACCTATTTCTAATGTTTTATTTGTAATTATTGGAGGTTTTATGATTTCTAAATTTGTTATATTTTTTAATAAATAGTTAACTGGAATATGATAATTACCCATTTGTGGATATGTTATTTTATTCATTAATATCAATAAAACTTTCTAGTCTTGTTATTATTCCAGTCATGCTATTAATATCATCAATAATTAAATTTAGAATAGGTTTTTTGATTTTATTTTTAATAAAATCATTAACTAGTAAATCATTACTGCATGGAAACGTTGATATAGTTAAGATTAAATCCACATATTCTTCAGAATATTTTATAGCTCCAATATATTCTTTATTTTTTTTCCAATATAAATTATTAGTAAGTTTTTTAGATTCATTTTTAACTTTTTCATAATCAAAAAAATCACTATAAATGATTTCATAATCTTTGGTTTTTAGATATTTAATTATTTCATTTGTTAAATATTTATCATGAATATTATATGAATGTCCTGCTAATAATATTTTTTTCTTTTTAGTAAAAAGTTTGTTGGTATTATTAATAACTTGTTCTTTTCTATATTTAGCTTGTTTTAATTTAGCATACATATAGGCTTGTTTAATTTTTGCTTTTTCTATATTAAATTTAGTTATTAATTTAATAATTTGTTTATAAATTGTTTTATAATTTAAATAATCAATTTCAATATTTAAGACTTCTAAATTAGTTTTATTTTTGATAAGTTCATAAAGTGCTATATAGTTTGTACATCCTTGATCACATAATCCATAATTATTAATATTTAAATTAACGATATAATCACACTTATCTTTTAAATATTCAATATGACCTAAAAAAATTTTTAACGAAGTACACATTTCATCATTAGAAATTTTTTCTCCCATGTCATAAATTTCTTTAGAACTATCTTTTGATACAATAACATTAAATCCTAATTTTTTGAAAAATTCTTCTAGGAATATACCTTCATCATAATAAAAAAAAGCTTTTGGAATTCCGATTGTGGTTGTATTCATATAATCACCTAAAATATTATATTATTATTTTTAATTTTTATTACTATACTACCTTTTTTTTGGTATAATAGATTTGTTAGGGAGTGATTCTATGACTATTAAAGAATTATCTGATTTTGAGTTTAGAGAATTTACCGAAAAATACCCATTCAGTTCAATTTATCAAACATGTGAAAATGGAAAGATAATGCAAAATGAAGGATATGGAGTAATGTATATTGGAGGTATTGAACACGGCGAAATAGTTGCTGCTTCTCTAATACTAGTTAAAAAAATTAAAAATTATAATTATGCTTACGCTCCAAGAGGTTTTTTAATTGATTATACTAACAAACAATTACTTTCGGATTTTACAAAAGAATTAAAAAAATACCTTGGAAAAAAAGCTATTGTAGCAGTTAAATTAAGTCCTATTATTGTACGTAATATGTATAATTGTAATGGACAATTAGTAGGAACTAATCCACGTTTTGATGAGATTTTTAACAATCTTAAATCATTAGGATATCATCATTATGGTTTTAATAGTTTTTTTGAAGCAATGAAACCAAGATTTGAAGCAATGGTAGATATATCTCAAAACTATCAAACATTATTTAAAAATATCAAAAGAGAATTTAAAACAAAAATTAGAACGGCAGAAGAAAGAGGTATCAGAATATTTAGAGCTGATCAAAATGAAATAGGATATATTTATGATCATGTTAAAAATAAATATTCTAAAAATATTGATTTTATAGAAAATTCTTATAAATATTTTAATGAATCTAGTAAAATAGAATATTATTATGCTAAATTAGATAGCGAGATTTATCTAAAAACTATGAAAGCTAAGTATGAAGAGCAAGATCAATATGTAGCTTATTTAAATAGTATAGTATTAGAAAATAAAAGTTCTTCACAAAAATTAATTTCTAAAAAAATGGATGCTGATAATACATTAGCAGTTTATAAAAAACAATTAATAGAAGCAACAAATATTATTAAAGACTATCCAACAGGACTTGTTCTAGCTACAATAATGGTTGTAAAACATCGTAGTGAAGTAACATTATATTTAGATGGATATGATAAAAGATATAAATATTTTAATGCTAAACATTTAATTTTATGGAAGGTTCTAGAAAAATATTCTAGCCTTGGATTTAAGAGATTTAATTTAGGTGGAGTTACTGATATTCGTATTGCTAATGAAAAATATGATGGATTAAATACTTTTAAAACAAATTTTAATGCTAGTATTTTTGAATATATTGGAGATTTAGAATTAGTAACTAATGGACCTAAGTATTTTATGTATAGACAATCAGTTAATCCAGAAAAAAAGAAATAGTTAACTATTTCTTTTTTTTTATTCTATTACTTCTACAATTCTTGTTATTTGTTGTTGGATTTGCATCATACCATTTTTTGAATAAGCAAACTCATGTAAAATTTTCCATTCACCAACAATAGATGTATCAATACTAGCAACTTCTGTTCCTGATGGGTTAACATATTTTACTGTAACAACAGAGTCAGCCTCTAAAGCATCTGTACTAGCACTGAATGATTTAAATCCTGGATCTGTAAAAGATGCTCCCTTTTTAACTTTAAAATCAAAATCAGGATTACCATAAAATACAACACTTCTAAGCATATTTTTGTTTTCACAATAATAATCTCCATTATTTTGGTCGTCTAAATCAAAATCAAATTCGTATTCACCATTTTTATTATATAATGTCATATATCCACTACCATCATAACATAAATTTGTTACTGGATTTTTATTATCAAAACCTGATAAATAACCTGTTTGTTCAAGAATTCCAAATGGAATCCATACCATTTGTCCTGGTTGTGGAAGATAGGCACTTTTATTATTATACCAAGACAATAATGCTTCTTTTATTCTTGCTAATTCAGCATCATATAATTCTTTTCTTCTTGTAGCACATATTTGACCATCACATTCTGAATATAATAT
>CAJGDV010000115.1 GCA_904502155.1 uncultured Bacilli bacterium | reverse complement strand
GTTACTACTACATATTCAATGTTTAGTGCTTGCGCTAATTTAACTACACTTGATTTAAGTAATTTTAATGTGTCATCATTAACAGATGCTACAAATATGTTTGTTTATTGCAGTTTGCTTACAAATATGAACATATCAAATTGGGATGTTCCATCTAATATTAATACAGATGGTATGTGGCATTCAACAGGTGTTAATCAATCAAATATTGTTTGGGATAATGTGAGTGCAGAAGATAAAAATCTTTTAGCAGTACCAGCATAAATTAAACCAGTTTTAACTGGTTTTTTTTATTTATAAAGGAAATATGACAGGAAAAATGAGCCTTTTTATTGTAATGATGGGGATGGTTTATATAGTTGGTGGACGAATAGTAAAAAATATATAATCATGGGTTTCACGTAATGGCGGTTATAGAAATGGATATTATGCTAGTCAAAATACATTTTATGGTTATAATGAAACTGCTATGGTTAGTTTTACTTTTCGTATTATTTTAACTAAATAAAATTAATAATTTTAAATATTGTAAAAACATATTTATGCTTGTAAATTAAACAAATTAGAAAGGTTATCTTTCTTTTTTTTATATTTATTGATATAATGATTATGATAAAGAGGTGTTATCATGGATAATAAAATAATAGCAAATTTAAAAGCTTTAGGAATAGATATGATAGATGCTGCACAAAGTGGGCATCCAGGAATAGTGTTAGGTGCTGCTCCATTAATATATACAATTTATGCTAAATATATGAATGTTAGTACTGTTGATCCTAGCTGGGTAAGTAGAGATCGTTTTGTTATGTCTGCTGGACATGGTTCAGCATTACTTTATGCAACATTGTATATGGCTGGATTTAATATTTCTATGGATGATTTAAAACATTTTAGAAGAGCTGGATATAAATCGCCAGGTCATCCTGAATATGGCATGACACCAGGTGTTGATATGTCAACAGGACCATTAGGTCAAGGTTTTGCATCTGCTGTTGGTATGGCATTAGGCGAAAAAATATTAGAATCTAAATTTACTATTTCTGATGGTAAACCATTAATTGATTATGATGTTTATGTTTTATGTGGTGATGGAGACTTAATGGAAGGAATTTCATATGAAGCAGCATCATTAGCTGGAACATTAAATTTAGACAATTTAGTTGTACTATATGATTCTAATAATATAAGTTTAGATGGTGATACATCAAACACATTTACAGAAAACGTATTAGATCGTTTTAAAGCTCTAGGATGGCATACTGAAAAAGTTATTAACTGTACTGTAGAAGATATTGATAAAGCTATTAAAAATGCTAAAAAAAGTAGTAAACCATCATTAATTGAAGTTAAAACAATTATTGGTAATGGTAGTTTAAATGCTGGTTCAAATACAGTACATGGTAAATGTTTAACAAAAGAAGATATTAATTTAGTAAAAAGAAAACTTAATATTAATCCTGAAAACTTCTTTGTTGATGAAGCAGCTATGAAAGCTTTTAAAGATCAAATTAAATCAAGAACAGACCGTAAATATGAATTATTTATGAGACGATATAATGACTTTAAAGAAAATGCTAAAGAAGATACTTTAAAAGAATTTGAATTTTTTATAAATAACAAAACATTAAATATTGGTAAAATTGATTATAATTTAGATCCTAATTTAAAAGAAGCAACAAGAGTAACAAATGGTACTATTATGAAACAAATAGCAATGTATATACCAAATTTTATTGGTGGATCAGCTGATTTAAGTAGTAGTACTAATACATATTTAAAAGATATGTCAGATATTAAAGATAACCATTATAGTGGTAAAAATATATGGTTTGGAGTAAGAGAACACGCTATGGGAGCAATTTTAAATGGTTTAGCCCTTACAGGCTTTAAACCTTTTGGTTCAACTTTCTTAACTTTCTCTGATTACTTAAAACCAGCAATAAGATTATCAAGTTTAATGAATTTACCAGTAAATTATATATTTACTCATGATTCAATTAATATTGGACCTGATGGTCCAACACATCAACCAATTGAACATTTAGCAAGTTTAAGAAGTATACCTAATTTAAAAGTATTTAGACCTGCTGATAGTAATGAAATTATTGGTAGTTGGAATTGTATGCTTAATATGAAAGGACCTAATAGTTTAGTTTTATCTAGACAAGATGTAAGAACTTTAGCATCTACTTATGCTGATTATGTTCAGTATGGAGCATATCCAGTAAGAAAAGAAAAAGAAAAATTACATGGTATAATAATAGCAACAGGGACAGAAGTTCATACAGCACTTTTAATTGCAGAACAATTATATAAAGAAAATAAAATTGATTTAAGAGTCATTAGTATGCCTTGTCAAGAATTATTCTTAAAACAAAATGAAAGATATAGATATAGTTTAATACCTAAAAATGTTAGAACATTTGTAATTGAAGCAGGTTCAAGTTTTGGATGGTATCGCTTTGCTACTGATGAAAGATTTGTTATAACACTTGATAATTTTGGTATTAGTGGAACTAAAGGTGAAGTAGAAACATATTTAAAATTTACTTTTGAAGATATAAAAGAAAGAATTAAAAATTTATTTTAATTCTTTTTTGTTTCGACAAAATATGATATAAGACTTATGCTAATATTAATTTAGGTGATAAAATGAAAAAATATTATATTTTCTCAATAAATAGAGATTTTTATGAAGTATACAAAAAAAATACTGATGTTCTTTATAAGACACTTTTAAATTTATATAATCTAGATATTAATGAAGCACATTTTGGAATTTCTGTTTTTAATCAACTTTGTAATCCTATCAATAAAGAAATTGTAAAAAGTCATTTTCATACAAAAGAAGCAGCATTTAAAATTGATTTTAATTCCTTTTTAAAAATTAATCCTTCATGTATGATATTAGATGCTGAAAATGATATTCCTTCCGATTTTTTAAACTTAAATTATTATGAAGCTCCGTTATTTATGATTGATTTTAAAAATCAAAATTATTTTTGGTTAACAGTTGATAAAATGGTAAAAGTTTAGTAAAATGTTAGTAAGAAAGGGGAATCACATATGGGTGCATTCTTAATAGATTTATTACAAATTTTATTTGGTGTAATTATTGGTGCTGTAGTTGGATTCTTCGGTGCTAGAAAATATATGGAAAAATATATGAAAGAAAATCCACCAATTAATGAACAAATGATTAAAACAATGATGACACAAATGGGAAGAACTCCTAGTCAAAAACAAGTTAATCAAATGATGAAATTAATGTCTAAACAAATGAAATAGGCATAAAAAAGCAATTACATTGCTTTTTTTTTTAACTTATTATATACTACACTTGGGAGGTAGTTAAATGAAAAAAATGATTATAATTTTATTTTTAATGTCTAGTTTTTTTATTAATGTATGTATTGTTAATGCTGAAACAAAAGAAGAACTAGAAAAGAAATATGAATTTTTTTCTAAACTAGTTGAACAAGATATTGAATCTCAATTTGTAACTGTTGTACAAAACGAAACGGATATTTATATTGTCAGTTCAGCAACAAATAGCCAAAAACTTGGTGCTGCTGATTGGGCTAGGGAATTAGCATTACTATCAAG
>CAJGDV010000114.1 GCA_904502155.1 uncultured Bacilli bacterium | reverse complement strand
TATTTTTTAAATCTATTGTTTTTATTAAATTATAGTTAAAAGATTCTTTTCCTACCATTTTAATTCCATCAGAGAAAGTTACATTTTCTATAAAATTATTTTGAAAAGTGTTATCTCCAATAAATAAAACTTTTTCTAAATCAACATTTTTTAATCCATTATTTTTAAATGTGCCATTATTTATAATTTTAATATTTTTTAAGTTTAATTCTTTAAGCTTATTATTTGCAAATACTTCATCGTTTAAGCATTCAATAATATCATTAAATTCTATTTCTGATATCATGTTTTTCATAAAAGCTTTAGCTTCAATAGTTTTAAGGTTTTCATTTAGTTTTAATTTTTTAATTAAATTTCCCATAAAGGCTTCTTTTTCAATTGTTTTTAAATTATCATTTAATTCTAATGAATTTATGCGATTATTTTGAAAACATCCTTTGCTTATTACTTCTATATTTGAAGGTAAAACGATATTCTCTAATTTGTTTCCGTAAAATGAGAATTTTCCTATTTTATTTAATTTTTCATTAAATACAATTTCTTTTATACCATTTTTATAAAAGGCGTATGATTCTATTTCTTCAACTGAACTTGATAAAACTAGTTTTTTGATTTTTAGTTTTGAATATACTTGTTCAGTTAATATTTTAATACCTTCTTTTATAATTAAAGTTCCATCATTATATAAGATATATTCATCAGTTTCTGTCATAAATTCACCTCTTTTTTTGAAAAATTATTATATTATACCAAAAAAAAGGAAAAATACAAATTATTTTCCTTCAACTATTTTTTTTATTTTTTGTTTAGCTTGTAATGTATTAACTTTTTCAATTAAATCATCTTGAACATCGATAACTAAATTGTTTTCAACAACTTTTATAATATCATTATTTTTAAGTTTATAATCTAATGATACTGGTTGTCCGTTTACAAGAATACCTTGGTTATTTTCGATTATATTTAAACCCATTTTACATGCATAATCGATTGCTGTAGCATGTTGAGGTAACTCAATTATTTCACCAAATGATGAATAAACATAAATATTATTAGTGAATAATTCTTTTTTAATAGTATTAACAAATTCTTGATTGTCTCCTGCTAAAACATTTATTTCGTTTAATGATTTAAAAAATTGATATTTATTTTCTAAATCTTTTTGCATTTTTTTTCTGGCTTCACCTTTATTTATATCCCAGTATGCTGTTAATCCAAATGAAGCAATTTTATCCATATCAAAAGTTCTTATTTGTGTTTGAACTAGATTTTCATCTTTACTAAAAACTGTTGTATGAAGTGATTGATACATATTTGTTTTAGGTTGGCATATAAAATCTTTAAATTTGCCATTTATTGGTGGGTATTTTGAATGAATTAAACCTAATGTGTAATAACAGTTTCTAACATCGTCTACCATTATTTTGAGTGCTAATAAATCATGTATGTCACACATTCTTTTGTTATTCATTAGTTGCTTATATACTCCATAAATATTTTTTGTTCTTTTTTTAATTTCAAATGGTATATTTTCATTTAATAATAATTCATGAATTTCTTTGACCATTTCATTTAAACAGGAATCAGTTTCCATTTTTACTTTTTCCATTTTCTTTTCTATTTCATTATATTCACAAGGTTTTAAATATCTTAATGAAATATCTTCAAGTTCACTTTTAATACGATATGCACCAATATAATATGCTAATGGGACGAATATTTCCATTGTTTCTAATGAATTTTCTTTTTGTTTAAATTCTTTTTTAAATTGTAAAGTTCTCATATTATGAAGTCTATCTGCAAGTTTAATAATTATAATACGCACATCTTTTGAAATTCCTGTAACAATTTTTCTTGTATTAGCATCTTTCATTTCTTCCTTACTTGAGAAATTCATGCGACTTATTTTAGTTACACCATCAACTAATACTGCTATTTCTTTATTAAATAATTCTTCTATCTCTTTTATCGTTGTGTCTGTATCTTCAACAACATCATGTAAAAGTCCTGCACATAAAGTGTCACTATCAGCTTTCATTTCAGCTAGAATTTTAGTTACAGCTAATGGATGACTTATATAAGGTTCGCCACTTTGTCTAAATTGTCCTTCGTGCAGTTTATTTGCAAATTCATATGCTTTTTCTACTTTTTCGATTTCTTCTTCATTGTAATTTTTAATTATTTCTTTTAAATCATTAAATGTAATTGTTTCCATAAATACCCCCTCAATTTAGAAAGATTATAATATAATTAAATACTCTTGTCAAATAAAAAAGAAACATTTGTTTCTATTTTATTTTCTTAAGATAATTAATGTAATAATTTATTTCATCAGGTGTTAAATTAGCTTTTTTAATGTTTCTATAAAATGATAATAAATTTAAGCTATTAATATAATTTATATCATCTAAATTTTCTAATTTTATATTAATTTTAGCATTTGAATATTTATCAACAATAATGTTGCCAAATTTTTTATATTCTGAATATCTTATATTTTTAATATTAATACTATATGAACCATTTATAAATTCTTTAAACTCTTCAATTTTATTTTGTAATTCAGTTATATTAAGTGTTTTATATGTTTTTATTGTTTCTGCTAATTCATAATAATTATTTTGGTAAACATTGAATATGTCATATATCGATGAATCCTCATTAATATTATTTTTAATGTATTGTTCAAATTTAGCTTTTTGTAATTCTTTTTCTAGTTTATCTAATTGAGTAGATATAGCTTCTGAATCCTCATTAAGTTTTTTTATTTTTTTGTCTAGTTTTGAAAGTTTATTAATTTTCATTCTTTCAGTAAAAATTGGACTTGTTTTTTTAGATAATGTTTTCTTATGTTCATTATAATTTTCTGTTAATTCAGTTTCTACTCTAATTTGATTTTGTTGTAATTCTTTATAATCTATTAATTTATCATCATATTTTACTTTATAATTTTTATAATTTTTTATTATTTCATCAATAAAAAATGAGAATTCTTGAACCATTTTATATTCATATATATCATTTGAAAGTAATAATATATTTTCATAGAAATTATCTTTTGATTGCTCATCTAACTTATTAAAATAATTTAATGGCATAAATTTATTAATTGTATTATTAATTTCTTCTTCATCCATTTTAAAATCATTTAAATTAAGCATTAAAACAACATATTTTTTTACGATATAAAATGGATCTGTTTGAATTAAATTATCGATTGCAAGTTTTATATTTGCGATTTCCATTAAATATGTGTCTTTGTTTAAACCAAATTTTTCTTCTAATTTTTCAATTTCTTCTAATGATTTTTCTTTTAAAATATCATTGTTAATTAATAAAACACGCTTGAAATTTCTTGAAATATCTTTTAAAAGATTACGATTTTCCCAATATATTCCATCAAATACATTTTTCATATTTTTATTAAATTGAATGATATCTTCATTTTTAGTTTCCCTTAAAAAACTATTCATATATTTTTTGGTGTGTCTATTATAATTAAAAGTATTACCATTAACTAATAGTTTTCTATCTAATAATACTTTTAATATGTCTAATAAATCTTTATTGTATTGTTCTAATGTATCTGGATTATCTAATCTATATAAATACTTATTAATTTCTAAGCTTTCTCCGATATCTATATCAGCTTTTAAAAGTGTTTCATATCTTAATAAAATA
>CAJGDV010000113.1 GCA_904502155.1 uncultured Bacilli bacterium | reverse complement strand
TAACAAATGTGAATCAATTATTTACGAACCAAATTCAACAGCCCACTCAGATGGTTCAAAAATAAGAGCATTGGAAAATAATATTGTTTTATATGATGGTGTTGCTAATAAAACATTTGCAATAATCAATGAAGATAGAGATATTAATATTGTTAGTGGACAACCAGGAAGTGGTGTACCACTAGATTTAAAAACATTTCAAATCCAAGATACTATTACAAATTTTAATAACCCTATTTTTGAAATACCAAATGGAATTACAAAATTTAGAGTTTATGTATGGGTTGAAGGACAAGATGTTGATAGTTTAAATACTAAGTCTGAAGGAATGGATTTATCAGTTGTTATTAATTTCTTCAAAGATTTAGCAGGATATGAATATTATAATGAATAGAAAGAAGGAATTTAAGTGAGCGATAAAAAAGTAGATTTTGATTTAAATAAATTAAGTCAAGATGAATTATTAAAAGTATATGAAAATATTAAAAGTTTCTTGGATTATTTAGAAGACAACAAAATTGATTTAAGCGAAGAAAGTGAAGAAGCAAATGAATAATTTTTTGAATTTTATAATTGATGATATTGCTGCCAAAAAAGAACTTCTTTCATCAATGCCACAAAAAGATTTAAAAGATAAAACTAAAATAAATAATAGAATAAAAGAAATTAAAATACAATATTTGCAATATAAAGATAGTATATTAAAATTCATGGATAAGTCAGCAGGCAAAATTGTACCTATTGATGAAAACTATGATTATACAAAAATAAAAAATCTAGAAAAAAATATTAAAGAATTAGAAGAAGATATGTATATCTTAAACCCATTAAATTCATTTGTTGAAAAAATGAAATTTAGTAAATATTTATATATCTTCGAAAATTATGCTGATTTTACATTTGATTTTATAAATGATATGCTTTTAGCTATATTAAACAAATATGATGAAGCGGGAATAACTATTAAACCAAATCAATTTTACTATAATACATATGTTCATGATTACATGACAGATTTCTTGAAATTAAAAAATAAAGGTGTTACAGAATTTGATGAATTATTACCAAAATTTGAAGAATATTATTGGCACAATCCAGATTTAATATTACATATTGGTCTTAACTTTTCATCAATTTCATATAAAAATAGAGAAAAACTAAAAAGAATTTTACATCGAAATCAAAGAGAAGTTATGAAAAAACATAATGTTTCTAGTTTTGAAGAATGTACAAAAAAATTAAAAGAAGCATATTTAATTTTAAATAATACTAAAAAAGAAACAATTATTGAAATTTATGACAAAGCTCTAAATGGTGAAATAGATATTAAAAACTATTTAAAAGATAGTAAAGTTAAAAAAGAAATATATAATTTATTAGTAATAGACCCAATTGAAGAAGGAAATAAACAAGCTGTTGAAAGTTTCTTTGGTGATTTAGAAAAGTTAAAAACAGATTTAGAACAATATATTCAATATCAAGAAATTATGCCTTTAATTGATGTATTTAAAGAAGAATATAAGAAATTTGAAGAAGCTAAAAATGGCAAATTCGATAAGAATTCTGTTAAAAAACTAAATACTGCACTTGAAGAACAAGAGAAAAAAGTTGGTGCATTAATGGACAAATATTATAGTGCATCATCAAAATTATTAAGAAAAATAAATGATAAAAAAGATGCTCGTTTTAAAGCAGTTGAATATTCTAATAAAATAAACGAAATATATTCTGAACTTAGACAAGACTATTATTACTATTCAATTTTACCATTAGTTAATGAACAAACAACAGTTAAAGATGTATTATATATTTATTATACAAACGATTATTATAAGAAAAAATGTATAAATTTAGCATATCAAAACAAAATTTCTTATAAAGATTTAGAAAAAAGATGTGAAGACTTTGACTCATTTGCAATAGATCCTACACATGATTTGCTAAATAGTGTTCAAATTTATAAGGAATTAGATCTTAAAAAAGTTATTGTTACAAAACATAGATTAAATAACATCAATATAACAATTGATGATTTAGAATTTGAGGAAGCCAAAAATTTATTAGACAAAGTAAATTTATTATTAAGAGATAGAATTATAAATCAAAGTAATATTACTGCAGAAGATATTTATTTTGTAACAAAGAAAAATGCAATTTTTCAAAAAGAAGGCATTGTAAAAGAAACTAAAAATTAGTTTCTTTTTTTAGTTATTAATGATATAATTTAATTAGAATAAAAAGTATAATAAAGGGGAGATATTATGAATAACTTTCTAGACTTTATAAAAAAAGATATTGAATTAAAAAAAGAAGAACTTAGTTTAATGCCTTTAAAATCAAAGAAAAATCAAAAAGATTATAATGAAAAAATCAAACAAAATTCGGATATTTATACACAATACAAAAATAATTTAGTTGAGTATTTTAAACAAAAATTAAAAAAAATAATGATTAAAAATACAAGAGATAATGAAACTATAGAAAAAATTAAAGATGAAATTGAAATATTAAAATATGATATGAAATATTTTAATATTGAAAATACTTATTATGAAAAATTAGATCTTGAAGATAATATTTATATTCTAGAACATTTTGATGAATTTACTTATAAAGATCTAGTTAAAAATATTGAGGCATTACTATATAAATTTGATGAAGTAGGAGTTCGAATTACTAAAGATGATTTCTTTTATAATGTCTATGTATGTAAATATATGGAAGCATTTTTAAAGGTTCGTAGTGATGATAAAAAATATGAGTCACTTCTAGGTTTATTTGAAGAATATTATTGGATTGATTCTAATTTAATTTATAATATAGCATTAAATTTTAGAGAATTAATTAATAAATATCATAGATTTTTTATGAAAAAAGTTGATGTTACAAGATTAGAAATTGTAAATAGATATGATGTATCTAGTTTTAAAGATTGTGAAGAAGAATTAGATAGACGATTTGTTAAACTACATGAATTAACAGAAGAAAACATTTATGATGTAATTGAAAAATCAAAACTAGGTGAAATAGATATTAAAAACTATTTAAATGGTAGTAAAATTAAAGACGAAATAATTACAGAATTAGTATTAAATCCTATTAATTTAGAAGATGAAAAAGATTGTAAGAAATTTTATAACAATATACATAAACTAAAAGATGATTTAGTACAATATATCAATTATAACGAATTCTTACCTTTAATTAATGTTTTAAAACAAGATTATATTGATTATATAAAAGAACCAAAAGAACCTTATAATCCTAAAACTTTAGAAGAACTTGAAAAGAAAAAAATTGTTAAAGAAAAATTATTAAAAAGATATAAAAATGAATTATTAACATCAAATGTATTATTTAAAAAGAAAAATAATGTTATCGAAAAAGATATTATTGAAAATACATTAGAACTTAATAAAGAATTAAAAGATTTATATTATCAAATTCAAATTGAAAAATTAAAATCTGATTTTATAGCTAAAGTAAAAGATTCAATAACAATGTATGATGTTTTATTTTATTGTTATTCACAAGAACATTATAAACGTTCTTGTTTAAAAAGAGCATATCCTGATATGACGCATTATGAATTACTTAAAAAAATTAAAACATTTGATTATTTTGCAATTGACCCAACTTTAGCACTTGTAGATAATATTCCTTTCTTAAGAGAATATGATTTAGAAAAAGTTATTATAAATAAACATAAATTAAATAATATAAATTTAGAAGATGATGCATTAAAAGATGC
>CAJGDV010000112.1 GCA_904502155.1 uncultured Bacilli bacterium | reverse complement strand
TAATGGAACAACCAATTACTAACTGTGTAGAAGAAAATATAATGCATCAAGTAGATCATATTATTCCAATTCATACACATGTTATTAAAAGACATATTTATAATCATACATACACACCAAAATATTCATGTTCTGAAGAATGCCAAGTAATTAATAATGACTGTGGATGTCCTAAATATTTTAATAGATAAAAGTAAAAATTTTTTTACTTTTTTCTTGATTATTTCAAAAAAAGTAATATAATAGAAAACAATCTCATTTAAAATGAAGAAAAATAAAAAAGCATCTATACAGAATGTTTTTTTTGTGCAATAATAAAGTTGAAAGTAGGTGATTATATGGCCAAGAGAATTAGCATCATAACCAAAAATTGCGACAGCAATATCGACAAACTATTTTTCTCCAATTTTACACTAGTCTCCGGAAAGTCGAATGTGATGATTTCAGCACCTCACACATATAATCACATTCGGGACGGGAAGACTAAGGTGAAAGATAAATTAACACTAACATTAGTAAAAATTCTTAGTGAATATACTAATGCCCATGTTATTTATACTAACGGTCCAATTGATTACGATCCAAATTATAACAGAAATAATGAATATCAATTAGAACTAATAAACTATATTAGAGAAAATAACATAAAATACTTGATAGATTTGCACGGAACATCATTAGTAAAAGATGCAGAAATAGAAATAGGTACCAATAACCTAGCCAATATAAATGGAGATGAAATATTACTGCAAGATATAACACAAATATTTGTAAAAAATAAATTTAAAAAAATAAGAATAGACAAAAGATTCAAGAGTTCACGTAATACTATCTGTAATATAATTAATAATAAAACGAAAATAAAATGCCTACAACTAGAAATTAGCAAAAAATATCGTAATCTTAACCAAATTGATTATTTCAAAGTATTAGTTAATACTCTTATCGATTGTATAAAATATATGGAGAGAAGAGATAAAATGAATGAAATTAATTACATTGAAAAATATGATGAAATATTAGATATTAAACCATCTTATGGTTATAAAAGAGAACTTGGAAAAATAAACTATAATCAAGTAGGATTAGAAATTGAAATGGCGGTAAACTTTAATAGAAATAGTTACTCATTTATTAGAAAAATGCTAAAAAAAGTAAAAAACTTAGTAGGAGACAACGGATATTTTGTAAAAGATGGAACAGTACTTGGAGATTATTCTTTTGAAATAGTACTAGACCCATTAACAGTAGAACAAATTGAAAAATTTTATCAATCACTTTTAGATATAATTGAATTCTCGCAAGGCTTATTAGAAATTTCTAAAGAAAAAAATTGTGGAATCCACATGAACTTTAATAAAAAAGATATTTTAGATATTAACCAAGCACATAAAAGAGCAACAACATTTGTAAAAGAAAACCAAAAATATTTTGATCAAAATATTTATAAACAATTTAAATTTATTTGGGACTATGAAAAATATTCTAATTATCAAAATGTTGTTGGAGATAAATATTTATGGATTAATTACTTAAAAGGAAAAGTTGTAGAAATTAGAAATTTAAATGTTGATATAAATACTAAAGAATTAGTATTTGTAATAAAATCATTTTTACAATCATTATACTATGATAAAGAAATTAGTATATCATCAAAAACATTTACAAATATAAATAAATTATATGATATGGCTTTAGAAAATGCTAATGATATATCAGAAACTCTTGATAAAAATGAATTTGTTATAATTGGTTTAAAAGATTGTAAAGGGAAAATCATTAAATTATCGGATGAATTAACAGAACAAATAAAATCACTTTTATAAACAGATATAAAATCTGTTTTTTTTGTGTTATAATTAAAATAGGTGATAATATGAATTTAGCAATTGTACTTATTTTACTTGCAGTTATTCCAACTGTTTTAATTTCAACTTTAATATATAGAAAAGATATTGTTGAGAAAGAATCAAGTAGCTTATTAGCAAGATTATTTGCAGGAGGTATATTAAGTGCTTTTTTAGTAATAGTAGTATCGAGTATTGCTATCTTATTTATTCCTTTCTTAGGACAAGAAATATCTGAATTAGGGTACTTTGAAATGTTTATTTCTATATTTATAGGGATAGCACTAATTGAAGAAGTATGTAAATGGGTTATATTTGATTTTATAGGATGGAATAATAGAGAATTTAATTATGTATATGATGCTATTGTATATATGACATTTATAGGGTTAGGTTTTGCAACAATTGAAAATATATCTTATGTTGCTGAAACAGGTATTCAAACAGCTATTTTAAGGGCTATTTGTTCAGTACCTGGTCATGTTTTCTTTGCTATTCATATGGGTTATTATTTGGGTCTTGCTAAACAAGCTAAATTAAATAAAAGACCTGATTTAGAAAAGAAAAATAAATGGCTTAGCTTAATTCTTCCAACTATATATCATACAATATTTGATTTTTGTTTATTTGCAGGAAATGAAGCTTTAGCTATCGTTTATTTTGTTTTTGTTTTATACTTATATATTAGTTCAATTAAAAAAGTAAATCAATTAAGTAAAATTAAGTTAAGACTAAAAGATGGTGTATCAGTATAGTTTATTTATGAAAAATATGTTATAATAAGTTGACATATTTTTTTTAGAAAGAAGGTAATAATATGTATTATGGATTAGAAACAGGCATAACAATGATTTTATTTTTTGCTGCCTTAGTTATTACTATTTATGCTCAATTTAAGATTAATTCAGCATATAGTAAATACAAAAAAATAAGTGCTAACAAAAAATTAACAGGATGTGATGTTGCTAGACAAATTTTAGATAAAAATGGATTAAGCAAAGTATATGTTGTAGCAACAAATGGAGAACTTTCTGATCATTATGATCCAACTAGAAAAGTCGTAAAACTTTCACAAGATATTTATAATGGAAATACAATCGCTGCTATAAGTGTTGCAGCACATGAATGTGGACATGCTATTCAAGATAAAGAAAATTATAAATTTATGAGAATTAGAGCAGCATTAGTACCTGTTGTAAATCTTGTATCTTATCTAGGATATTTTGGTTTAATAGTATCATTATTTGCTGGAATATCAGGATATTTAAAACTAAGTTTACTTACATTAGTAGCAACTATGCTATTTCAGTTAGTAACATTACCAGTAGAATTTGATGCATCAAATAGAGCATTAAAAGAATTAGAAAAACTAGGACTAATAAGTCCAGATGAAAAAAAAGGCGTAAAAAAAATGCTAGGAGCAGCAGCATTTACATATGTAGCAAGCTTACTTTCAACATTAATAAATATTTTAAGAATTGTTATTATGCTAAATAATAATAGAGATGAATAATCTCTTTTTTCATAAATAAGGAGGTTTATATGGAACAAAAACTTTATAAAAAATTAGAAGAATTAAATATAAAAATTGAAAAACAAGAACATGAAGCAGTACATACAATAGAAGAAATTCTTAAATTAGATGTACGATTAGATGGAATGGGTCTTAAAAATCTATTTGTAAAAGATAAATTTGATAATAGATATATGATTGTAGTAGAAGAAAATAAAAGAGTAGATTTAAAAAAAATAAAAGAAAATTTAGATTTAAACAAATTATCTTTTTGTAAAGAAGATGAATTAAGAAATATATTAAAAATTGAACCAGGAAGTGTAACACCACTTGCAGCAATAAATGATGATGAAAATGAAGTTACTATTATATTAGATGAAGATATGGTAGATAAAAATATT
>CAJGDV010000111.1 GCA_904502155.1 uncultured Bacilli bacterium | reverse complement strand
GCAGTATTTTTTTACATAAAAAAGACAGGTTTACCACTAAAATCAATTTCTCTTGTATCCTCTTTTATTTCAGTAACAACTTCTTTTTTAGGACGAGGAACATCCTTAATAATTGGTGCATCAACTTTTTTAAATTCATTCATAACTTTAAACATTGTCTTAGTATTTTTTATTATTGGACTAGCTTGTTTAACGATAGGTAAAGTTTGATTAATAACATTTAATGTTTTGCCAGTATTTGTTAATATTTTACTAAAATTAACACCTCTAAAAAGGCTTTTAAATAAGCCAACCTTAGCAGGTGCTCCTCTAAGAGGCATATAGTATGCATATGGATTATAATTCATAAACTACTCCTTTCCATATAATATATGAAAAAACTTTAAAAAAAGCATAAAAAGACTTGTAAAATAAAGAAAAATAGTGTATATTCTTATTAGTGCTTTCACTTGGAATGAAAATCTCCGATTTATTCTAGGTGAATGTGAATACATAAATGAGAGGAGAAAAAACTATGGCATTAAATAAAGAAGTTAAAGCTGAAATCATCAAAAAATATGCTAGAACTGAAGGAGATACAGGATCTGCTGAAGTACAAATCGCTATTTTAACTGAAGAAATCAAAACTTTAACAGAACATTTAAAAGAACATAAACATGATTTTCATTCAAGAAGAGGTCTTCTTAAAAAAGTTGGACAAAGAAGAAGTCTATTAAACTATTTATTAAAAGAAGATGTTACTAGATATCGTGAAATCGTTAAATCTTTAGGATTAAGAAAATAATAAATATTATGATGGGCACTCTTTTTTGGAGTGTCTTTATTTTGTTAAATTTTATAGGAGGTATGTATGAAGAAAGTTTTCGAATTAGATTTTCGAGGAAGAAAATTAGTAGTAGAACATGGTGAACTTGCTAAACAAGCTAGTGGTGCTGTTTTAGTAAGATATGGAGATACTGTTGTTTTAACTACTTCAGTAGTTTCAAAGAACGCAAATATTTTATCTGATTTCTTTCCATTAATGGTGTTATACCAAGAAAAATTATATTCAGTTGGTAAAATACCTGGTGGATTTATTAAAAGGGAAGCAAGACCAAGTGAAGCGGCTACACTTGCAGCACGTATGATTGATAGACCACTTCGTCCTTTATTCCCTGAAGGATTTAGAAATGAAGTTCAAGTTGTAAATACTATTCTTTCAGTAGATCAAGATAATTTACCAGAACTTGCTGCTATGTTTGGTTCTAGTTTAGCAACTAGTATTTCAAAAATTCCATTTGATGGACCAATTGCTGGTGTTAAAGTAGGACGTGTAGATGGTAAATTTGTTATCAATCCAACTGTTGCTGAAGCTGCAGTTAGTGATATTGATCTTACTGTTGCTGGGACTAAAGATGCTATTAACATGGTAGAAGCTGGAAGTAAAGAAGTTTCAGAAGAAGATATGTTAGAAGCATTAATGTTTGGACATGAAGCTATTAAAGAATTAGTAAAATTCCAAGAAGAAATCATTGCTGAAATTGGCGAAGAAAAAATGGAATATGAAGTACTTGAAATTGAAGAAGAACTAAAAAATGAAGTAAAAGAACTAGTTACAGAAAAATTAGATGCAGCATTAAGAATTAAAGAAAAATTAGAAAAATATGCTGCAATTGAAAAAGTTAAAGAAGATTGTATTTTAAAATATGAAGAAGAAAACAAAGAACTAGATAAAGAAGAACTAAAATTACTTACTACTAAAGTAAAACTAATTATGGAAAGTGTTGAATATGATTTATTCCGTAATATCGTTGTAAAAGAAAAAACAAGAGCTGATGGAAGAAGAATGGACGAAATTAGACCATTATCAACTGATATTGATTTACTTCCAAGAACTCATGGTTCAGCATTATTTACACGTGGTCAAACACAAAGTTTATCTGTTACAACATTAGGTGCTTTAGGTGAACATCAAATTTTAGATGGTCTTGGAATTGAAGATGAAAAAAGATTCATGCTTCACTATAATTTCCCACAATTTTCTGTTGGTGAAACAGGAAGATATGGTGCTCCAGGACGTCGTGAAATAGGACATGGTGCTTTAGGTGAAAGAGCTTTAGCACAAGTTATACCTTCTGAGGAAGAATTCCCATATACAATTCGTGTTGTATCAGAAATTCTAGAAAGTAATGGTTCATCAAGTCAAGCTAGTATTTGTGCGGGATGTATGAGTTTAATGGCAGCTGGTGTTCCTATTAAAGCTCCTGTTGCTGGTATTGCTATGGGTTTAATTACAGATGGTGATGACTATACTATTTTAACTGATATTCAAGGTATGGAAGACCATTTAGGAGATATGGATTTTAAAGTTGCAGGTACTAAAGATGGTATTTGTGCTCTTCAAATGGATATTAAAATTAAAGGTATTACAAAAGAAATCTTAAAAGAAGCATTAGAACAAGCTAAAAAAGCTAGAATGGAAATTTTAGATGTTATTACTGATACTATTCCAGAACCAAGAAAAGAAGTTAGTAAATATGCTCCTAAAACAGTTATATTTATGATTGATCCAGCTCGTATTAAAGAAGTTATTGGTAAAGGTGGAGAAACTATTACTAAAATTATTCTTGAATCAAGTAATGTTAAAACAGTTAATGATGTAAATGCTGTTAAAGTTGATTTAGAAGATGATGGAAGAGTAATTATTTATCATACAGATCAAGAAATAATTGATAAATGTGCTAATATGATTAAAGATGTTGTTAAAGAAGTAGAAGAAGGCGTTATTTACAATGCTAAAGTTGTAAAAGTAGAAGACTTCGGATGCTTTGTTCAATTATGGCCTGGATGTGAAGGTTTAGTACATGTATCACAACTTGATGTTAAAAGAGTTGAAAAACCAAGTGATTTAGTTAAAGTTGGAGATGAAATTTTAGTTAAATCTATGGGTTATGATAAAAAAGGTAGATTAAATTTATCTCGTAAAGAGGTTTTAAAAGGTAATGAAGAAAAAAAAGAAGAAACTAAATAATTAGTTTCTTTTTTTTGTTATAACATAATCTTTTTTTCCTGAATTAAAAGCATCAAATTCATATTTAGTACCATAATAATCTTTAGGTCCTTCTGAACTACCATAATAATATTCACCAATTAAAATACCATTCATATTTAAATGCTTCATTAAAACTAAATCAGTAAATTTTCTAAATTCATCAATATCATCAGCATAGTTACAAATATTAGAAAGCATTATATAATCATAATTTTTTTTAAGTTTTAAATTAACAATATTGCCTTCATAGAAATTGCTTTTTTCTAATTTATAAATATTTTTCTTTAAATACTTATAATTATCTTCTTCTAAATATAAACAAATGTTTTCTTGTGTATAATTGTTATTTCTATTATTATAAAATAAATTTGAATTTCTTAATTTTTTTCCTGTCTTTGCTATATCATATGCTTCGTCCCAAAATTTACATGCACCCGAACTTAAATATTTTCTTAACTTTTTATAAGTTTTTTTGTTAAAGACATAATCATTCATTTGATTATCCATTTTTACTAAAAAATATTCTAAAAATTCATCACGTTCTAAAGCTTTTATAGCTGCCATTTTAAGTTCAACAATGTATTTAGCAAATTTGTTAAGGTCAAACATATCAACGCTTTTAGCACCCTTTATAATCGATTCAAAAGCATGATCACCACTACTAGTTGGAACTAAAACATTTTTATTATTTAAATCAAAGTATTTTAAATAACCTTTAATATTTTCTGTTGTAAATAAATAAAGTTTAGAATATTCACCAAAATCTGTATACAAATTATTACTTG
>CAJGDV010000110.1 GCA_904502155.1 uncultured Bacilli bacterium | reverse complement strand
TTTAGAAATTATTAATATAGAGGCTTTTTTAAAAAAAGGGAAGATTAAGAATTTAGTTATCTTATATTTTTTATTAGTATTATTATTTAATGTTCATATGGCAGTATATCCACTTTATTTTGTAATATTTATACCTTATATCGCTGAATATCTAATATCTAATATTGTAAGAACTTGCCATATAAATAATAAATTATTTAATCTTGAAAGTTTTGTTTTTGAAGAAAATAAAAACATTAAAAAATTAGCAATATTTATGCCAATACTATTAACAGCAGGACTACTTACACCAGTAGGTTTAAATGCCTACACATATATTTTTAAAAATTTAAGTGGCTATTCTGTAAATTTTATTGTTGAACATAAACCTGCGGTTTTAATGGATTTACCAGAATTTTATGTTGTATTATTAACATTAATTATTTCTATGTTTATTTTAAAAATTAAATTTAAATTACGTGATATATTTATGCTTGGTGGATTTATTATTATGGGATTCCAAGCTTGTCGTAATATTACTTTATTTTATATTATGTTTAGTTTATTTTTTGGTAGAAATTTAATTAATTATATTAATAAAAATAAAATTAAAATTCATATATTACCAATTTTAATTATAGGTATTATATTATGCTTAACTAGATATAATACTGTATCTAAATATGACTATACTGGAAAAGATTATCCTAAAGATGCTATTAAATATATAAAGAAAAATTTAAATTCTGATGATATTAGAATTTATAATGAATATGATATAGGGGCTTATTTATTATTTGAAGATATTAAAGTATTTGTTGATTCAAGATCAGATTTATATGAATTAAACTTTAACAAACAAGAAAGATCTATTTTACAAGATACTTATTTAGATTATGATAATTATGAGGAAATACTAGATCATTATGATATTACTCACTTATTATTATATAAATCTAAACCTATATTAAATTATTTAAAATTAGATAAAAATTATAAAGAAATTTATAGTGATGATTTTTATGTAATTATAGAAAGAAAGACTGTATAGTCTTTTTTTTATCCCTACTTTACACAAACATATTTTTTTGATATAATATCCCGAGTGTTTTAAAGAGGAAGTGAATTATGAAAAAATTTAGAAATATTGCAATTATTGCGCACGTAGACCATGGAAAAACTACATTAGTTGATAAGTTACTTCAAATGTCAGGGACATTTAGAGAAAATGAAGATTTATCAGATAAATCAATGGACTCTAATGACATTGAAAAAGAAAGAGGAATTACAATATTAGCTAAACCAACTGCTATTAATTATAAAGACCATAGAATTAATATTTTAGATACACCAGGACATGCTGACTTTGGTGGAGAAGTTGAACGTATTATGAACATGGTTGATGGAGTATTATTAGTAGTTGATGCTTATGAAGGAACAATGCCTCAAACTAGATTCGTTCTTAAAAAAGCTTTAGAAGCTGGTGTTACACCAATTGTTGTTGTTAATAAAATTGATAAACCAACTGCAAGACCAGCTGCAGTAGTTGATGAAGTATTAGATTTATTTATTGAATTAGGTGCTGATGAAGATCAATTAGATTTCCCAGTTGTTTATGCTTCTGCAATTAATGGAACATCAAGTTTAAGTGATGACATTAGTACTCAAAAAGAAACAATGGAACCAGTTTTAGATTTAATTTTAAGTCATATACCAGAACCAAGAGTATCAGAAGGAACATTACAATTCCAACCAGCATTACTTGATTATAATGATTATGTTGGTCGTATTGGTTTAGGTCTTGTTAAAAGAGGTTCTGTTAAAGTAAATCAAATGGTATCATGTGTACGTTTAGATGGTACTATTAAACAATTTAGAATTCAAAAAATGTTTGGTTATGTAGGTTTAAAACGTGTAGAAATTAATGAAGCTGTAGCTGGAGATTTCATTGCTATAGCAGGTTTACCTGATATCTGTGTTGGGGAAACAGTATGTGAAGTAGGAAATGAAGAAGCATTACCAGTATTAAGAGTTGATGAACCAACTTTACAAATGAAATTTGGAACAAATACATCACCATTTGTAGGACGTGAAGGTAAATTCTTAACTGCTTCTAAAATTCAAGAAAGATTATTTAAAGAAACAGAAAGAGACGTTTCTTTAAGAGTTGTTCGTGATGAAGGTGAATCATGGATAGTTTCAGGTCGTGGAGAACTTCACTTATCAATTTTAATTGAAAATATGAGAAGAGAAGGATTCGAACTTGAAGTATCTAAACCAGAAGTTATCGTTAAAGAAATCGATGGAGTTAAATGTGAACCATTTGAAGAATTACAAATAGATTTACCAGATGAATATGTAGGATCAGTAATTGAAGCACTTGGAAATCGTGAAGCTATTATGGAAAATATGAGTAGTAGTGAAGGAAGTACTAGATTAGTATATACAATTCCATCTCGTGGATTAATTGGATTCTCTACAGATTTCATGACAATTACAAAAGGTTATGGTATGCTAAATCATACTTATAAAGAATATAGACCAATGGCAGGAAATGCAGTTGGAGAAAGAAAATTAGGTGTTTTAGTATCAATGGAAAATGGTAAAGCAACAGCATATGCTTTAGGTGGACTTGAAGATCGTGGTGTTATGTTTATTGAACCAGGTACTGATGTATATGAAGGAATGGTAGTAGGAGAACATACTCATGAAAATGATATCGTAGTAAATGTAGTTAGAGGTAAAAACTTAACTAATACTCGTAGTGCTGGTAAAGACCACACAGTAGTATTAAAAAGACCAAGATTATTCTCACTAGAAACAGCATTAGACTATATAAATAGTGATGAGTTAGTTGAAGTTACACCAACATCATTCCGTATTCGTAAAAAATACTTAACTGAAAATGAAAGAAAAAAACATAAGAAAAATTAAGAAACTGCTACAGTTTCTTTTTTTTGGCTTTTTATGATATAATATATGTGATGGAAGAGGTGTTTTATGGATAACTCCAAAAAAATATTACCTTTAATATTAATTGCTGTTGCATCAATATTTATAATAAAAGGTAATGCTTCAAAAGATGCTACTACAAGTATAAAAAAAGCATCAAAAGACACAGTTGATTTAATTCAATTAATGAAGAAAAACGATGTAATTAATAATGCACCAACATTAGTTGTTTTAGAAGAAGAAAAAGAAGAAGAACCAGAAGTTTTATATAGAGGATTAACAAGAGATCAAGTAGTAGAAAAAAGTAGTAAATATTTAAATAGTACTTTAGCAGGTACTGCCGAATTTTTTGTTGATTATTCAATTCAAATGGGTGTTGATCCACTAGTTGCAGTAAGTATTGTGCTTCAAGAAACAGGATGTTATTGGAACTGTAGTTATTTAGTAAATCATTGCTATAATGTTGGTGGTATGATGGGTTCAAATGGTTATATGTGTTTTCAATCATTAGAACAAGGAATTAAAGCATATGTAGATAACTTATATTATAATTATGTTGCATATGGTTTAACTACACCAGAAACTATGAATCATAAATATGCTGACGACCCACTATGGGGAGAAAGAGTAAATGCATATATAAACAAAATAATTGCAGCATAAAAAGACTTGTAAAAAAGTCTTTTTTTAATTTATAAGAGAGTAAAAAAAGACAGTATTTATATACTGTCTCTAAATTAAATTATTAATAATTTTTTTCATAACTAAAATCTAATTTTGTAGATATTTCGCTACCATCTGTTAATCTAATATATGCATTTTCAACTTTGCAGTAACTAATCTCAATATCTTCCCATTTAATATTATTAGCATTAGCTAAGTCAATAT
>CAJGDV010000109.1 GCA_904502155.1 uncultured Bacilli bacterium | reverse complement strand
TTTCCAGGATTATTACCATTTCCTGGATTACTTCCACCAGATTCATCATCATATTTACCTAGATCAAGTGATGGTTGTACAAATCCTGGATCTGGCACATATACTTCTTGTTGTTCTGGATTTTCAGTACTAAAAGGTCTTTCAACCTCAGCACCACAATATTCTTCACTTGATACAGCACATGCTATACATGAAGTATAATCACTTGTACCTGCTATAAGTTTAATTGCAAATTCTACAACTGTAACTACAAAAAATGATAGTGCTCCTGCAACTAAACGTCTAAAAAATTGTTTTTGCTTAACTTTCATATCATTAGCATTAAATGCCATTACAGCTTTTACAAAATCAAATGTACCAAAAATTATTAAAACTAATGGTAATATAATTTGTAATAAATTCTTTACTGCTCTTGTTATTTCAACAACACCACCAGGAATAACCTTACTTCCGCATTCTATATATTTAGCATCAAAGCCATAAGAAATATTATTATAAAAAATAAAACTTCCCATTAAAAACAAAAAAATATAAAATAAATTCTTTCTTTTTTTCATAATACCACCTAAAAATATTATAACATAAAAAACATGTATCCACATGTTTTTTTATTTTATATAATCATCTGAAAATCTCATTAGTTTTATGCCTATATAAATACCACCTAAAACTATTAATGATAAACCTAATGTAAATAATAAATTTACAAATAAACTAGTTGCTTTTTTTATTTCTTTATGTTGAGTATTATTTTTTATAACTACAAATTTAATATCTACATCATCTTTATTTTCTTCGTTGATCTCCCATTTATATGTATTCATTAAATTATGTTCAGTCGCATTATGGTCATGCATTTCATTTGCTGTTTTGACTGTAATATCTATTTTTTTATTTTTATTAAGACAATAGAATTTTCCGGTCATAGAAAACATGTAATAATCATTAGTTTCATCAACATAAGCATTTTGGAAACATTGATTTAAAACTTTTGAATTCTTAATTTCATTATTTTTATATGTGTAATTTAATGTATATTGTTGACCGCCTTGAATGTCTTCTAAAAATATATCATAAAATATATCATCTTTTTGCTCTCCTAATAAAGGATAAGCTTCACTTTCAATAAAGTCAATAATTGTTGCTTTGCTATTATTATCTAAATTATTTGGAACATTTATTGTGATTTTTTCTTTAATATTATAATCACCAATTTCTATATCATATGAAGCTTGACACCCTGTTGTCAATAAGACTAAAAATAATAGTACTAATATTTTTTTCATATTTTACCTATCTTTCTACAATAATTGCTCTACCTGTTCTTTTACCAAAGGCATATGCACTTTTATGATCTGGATGTAATAAGTCGAAATGATAAACACCATTTTCAATTTTTATTGCTCCACCTCTATCAGTAACAACATAAGGTCTTCCAACATAATTTTGATATCCTGAACCATCAATAGATTTAATATACATTATACTACCATATGGAACTGATTTAGGTGCTGCGGCTGTTTGTTTGTTTGGTTGTAATGGATAACCTTTACAATCATTAAACCCACCTTGTAATGAATTGTTCGCTGGATAATATGCTGTAAATAGTGCTGGAACTTCTCTACCTTGTGGTTCACTTACTGTTGTTCCTACAGGTGCTGCTGTTTCATTAGGATTTTTCCCTGTACCAATAGTTGAAAGATCAGCATTACTATTACTATTATTATTGTTGTTGTTATTATTGTTATTATTATTGTTATTATTATTGTTGTTATTGTTATTATTATTGTTGTTATTGTTATTATCATTAGATGAAGAACCATAATCATCATCATCAGGATCATATTCATAATTATCTTTTACTAAACCAGGTTGTTTAAAATTACCGTCATTGTATGATCCATTTGATCCAGGATAATCTGGAATTATAGGTGAAGAAACATCACCATTACAATATGATTCTCCTTTTGTAATACAAGCTACACATGATGTAAAATTTGTTGAAGTTGATACCATTGATACAACTAAACTTGCAACTGAAGAAACTAAAAAGACAATACCAGCTGCTATAAATCTTTTAATAAATACTTTTTGTTTTTTTGCTACTTCTTTTTGATCTTTAGCCATTGCAGCTTTTCCATAATCAAGCATTCCTAATATAATTAATAAAATTGGAACAGCTATTTGTATTAATAAATAAGCTGCATGAGATAAATTTATAACGCCTTTTGGAAAAGATACACCACCACAATCAACATATGATGAAGCTAGATTAACACTAGCATTTTGATAATTTATATATGTATTAAATAATAATGTTAAAGTTGATATTTTAAATACATTTTTTTTCATACTACACAACCTCACTTATAACATTATTATAACATAAAAAAAACATGTATAAACATGTTTATATAACTATTGCAAATAAATTTCCAGATCCTTTGTTGACAAGTTTTGTCAATGTTTGCTGTAATTTAAATCTAATATTATCAGGCATTAAAGATAATTTAGCTTGAATACCTTCTTTTACAATAGAATCTAGACTACGTCCGAACAATTCACTTTTCCAAATATTATTAGGATCTTGATCATAGTCTTTCATTAAATAATTTATTAGTTCTTTACTTTGCATTTCACTACCTATAATTGGTTCAAATGTTGATTCAACATCTACTCTAATCATATGTATTGCAGGTGCTACTGCTTTAAGTCTTATTCCATAACGACTTCCTTGTTTTATAATTTCAGGTGTATCTAATTTCATATCATAAATTGTTGGACTTGCTACCCCATACCCTGTTTGTTTAACCATTTTTAATGCTGATTTAAACTGACCATATTCACCTTTCATATCATTATATTCTTGAAATAATTTTAATACTTCAGTTTTATTATTAATATCTATACCTACAATTTCATTTAAAACATCATTATATAAACTATCTGGTGCTTCTAAATTGATTATTACTTCACCTGTATCAGATTTTACACTGGAAATATATGATTTACTTATATATTCGCAATTTTGAAAATGAATATTAATAGTATCAACATCTCTTAATTTATTTACATTTATAATACTTTCTTTTATCTTATCAATATAAATTTTTTTAACCCAGTTATTTGGATTTAAACATGCTATCCATGAAGGCATATTAACACTTACTTCTTCAATTGGAAACTCATATAATGCTTCTTTTAAAATATCATATATTTCTTTTTCACTAATTGTTTCAATATTTGTTGGTATAACAGGAACATCATAACTTTCTTTTAGTTTTTGACTTAATTTTTCAGTATCTGGATGTGTTGGGTGTGTTGAATTTAGAATAACAATAAAAGGTTTTCCATATTCTTTAAGTTCTTTTATTACTCTTGTTTCAGCTTCAACATATTCATTTCTTTTAAATTCACCAATAGAACCATCAGTAGTAACTACAATTCCAATTCTTGAATGGTCTTTTATTACCTTTTCAGTCCCTACTTCTGCTGCTTCAACAAAAGGAATTTGGTCATCAAACCATGGTGTTTTTACCATTCTAGGTCCGTTTTCATCCTCATACCCTTTTGCTCCTTCTATAACATAACCAACACAATCTACTAGTCTAACATTAGCATAAAAATCTTCGATTTTAATTTTAGCAGAATTTGAAGGAACAAACTTAGGTTCACATGTCATAATTGTTTTTCCTTGAGCACTTTGTGGTATTTCATCTAAACACCTTTTTTTCTCATATTCATCTTCTATATTAGGAACAACCAAGTTTTCTATTACTTTTTTTATGAATGTACTTTTTCCTGTTCTTACAGCACCAACAACGCCTAAGTAAATATCACCATTTGTTCTTTCTTTGATACTTTTTATAATATCTATTTTTTCCAATATATCCCTACTTTCCAATAAAGTTTATGAAAAAAAACAGTAAATAATTACTGTTTTATTTTCTTTTACATTTTATTTTTTGTAAATT
>CAJGDV010000108.1 GCA_904502155.1 uncultured Bacilli bacterium | reverse complement strand
ACTAATTCTTCTTTATGATCTTGATAATATTCATAACTCATTGGTTTATTATCATCAAACATATCTGCCTCTACTAATCTTCCAATAAATAATGTGTGAGTTTCATTTTCTATTTGATCTACAACTTCACAAACCATATATCCTAATGAATCTTTAATAATTTTAATTCCTTCAACTTCAACTGTTTCAACATTTTCAAATTTATCAATATCTCTACTTGAATTCATTCCAAATATTTTTATTATTTCAGGATTGTTTTCAAGTCCAACAACAGATAAACCAAATTTATCATGTTCTTTTAATAGTTTATTTGTATTATTGTTTTTCATTACAGCTACTGATATTAAAGGATTATCTCCAGCGCTTATTTGCGATACAGCATCAACAATACAACCTCCCCCTTTAGTTGTTAATGTATAAACACCTTGTGTAATTTTATATGTTATTTTTTTATTTTTCATTATATCAACTCCTAAAAAAATTATATCACAAAAAAACGAATATTTAGTTCGTTAGTTTATATTTTTTCATATGCAATATATTTTGGTCCTTCATCACTCAATCCTACTTGTATAATAATTAAATCTTCTTCAATAAAAATAAACATTTCTTCATATTTATCATCTAATTTGTAACTTATCCATTTATAATCATCGTTCCATGGATATCTTTTATTTTCTATTATTGGTTTTTTATCTTTGATTAATGATTCTAAATCAATTTCATCACTTTCTATTATTTCAGCATTTTTTAAAAAATGCTTAATATAAGATTCTTCTAAAATAAATTCTTTATCACATTCGTTGCCATTTTTATATTTGGCTTTTATCCATTTAAAAAATAAAAAGCCTTCATAATCCCATGATGTTATTGTTATATTTCTTTTTTTATTATATGAATATGATTCATTATAACATGTTCTATCTTCTAGTTTTTCAAAATCTTGACTTGATATTAAATCTTTTCCATATGACATCATATATAAATATCCATCTTTTTTAAATTCTAAAAAGGGATATATACATAATATAATAGGTATTAAAATTATTATTTTTTTCATAAGCTACTCCTTTTACTATTATATTTATTATATCATAGGCAAAAGAAAAAAGAACCATTACTGGTTCTTTTACATTCATATGGTGCGAGTGAAGGGACTTGAACCCCCATGTCGTAAGACACTAGATCCTAAGTCTAGCGCGTCTGCCAATTTCGCCACACTCGCATTAGTGGTGGACCCTGTAGGACTCGAACCTACGACCGCCCGGTTATGAGCCGGATGCTCTAACCAACTGAGCTAAGGGTCCAACTAACACTGCTCTTTAATTATAAACTATAATTAATTAAAAAGCAATGCTTTTTAACAAAAAAATTACTTTTTCTTATTATATGGTTCTACATGAATAATAACAGACTCAATTTTATCAATAGCATTTGTTATTTCTTCACTCATTTTATCAGCTATATTATGACTTTTATTAGTACTCATTTTACCATCAACATAAATAGTTAAAACTATAATATATTTATTACCTATTGGTACTGAATAAAGTGTTCCTATTCTTTTAATATGCTTATTATCTCTTAAAAGAGATAATATTAAATCTTTAGAATCAACATCAATCGCTTCATCCATTAAAACATTATAACTTTCATAAAAAATATTTAAAGAAGAAATTAAAATTGATATCCCTATTCCCATACCAACAACACCATCAAACCAAAAAATATTAAATTTTGAAAGAATTATAGCAACTAATGTAAAAGATGTTAAAATAACATCATTTCTATGATCAATCATATTTGCTTTTATTAATAAATTATTTGTTTTATTAATAATTTTTGAATAAAAATATAATGATATTTTTGTTAATATTGTTATAACACATATAATAATTAATGTTTTTGAAAAAATAATTTTATTATTATTAAATATTGATAAAAGCGAATCATAAAAAATTTTAGCAGATAATAGCATCATTGAAATACTTATTAGCATTGAAAAAATATATTCTGCTTTACCATGTCCAAAATTATGATCTTCATCATTTGGAACACTTGATATTTTACTTCCAATTAAAGTCATTAATGATGCAAAAATGTCAGTAGCACTATTAATACTGTCAGCTATCATTGCTTGACTTTTACTTTTTATACCAATAAAAAATTTAATTAGAAATAAAAAAATATTTCCTAAAACACCTAGTAATCCTACCTTACTTGCAGTATTCATATCATCACCTATTATAATTATAACATAGAAAAAAAAGGAATTAAATCCTTCTTTTCTTATAATTATCTAATTTGCTAATACAAGTCGGAAAGTAAGGTATTGATTTTGGCTACCTGTATTTCTACTAAAATTAAATTGTCCTGCAAGAACTCCTTGATCAAATCCTCCACCACGATCTATCCAACCATTAAAATCTAAAAAATGAGAAGAATTGCCATACCAATTATTATGGTATTTCATAGTATTATCTGTACCTTCATCAACATAACTATAAAAAGGTCCTAGTTCTCCTGTTGCATCGCCTAATATTCTATTATTATAACTTGTTGTTGTACTATTATTTGGGTATTTATCAAAATATTTTGTTCCATAAATAGATATTGGGTCACTTGTAAATCCACTATCTGTAAAATTATCTTCCTTATATGCTGCTAAATATTCATTTGCTCCACCACTCATATCATAGATTCCATTAATATTTCCAGTAGTTGATGCTAAAAAACCTGTTTCATTATTATAAGGTAATGTAACACTTGGATCAGTTCCATATGTACCAGGAAATCCTGTTTGATTAGTTCCTACTACAGCACTATAACCAGTATAAAATGAATTATTGTTATTAACTTTTTTATTTATACCATATATAGAATGAGAAAGATATGCTACAGCACCCCACTCAGTATTTTTCATCATATGAGATTCATTTTCAAGTTTATATTCTAATGATTGATTAAAAATTGTTTTAATATTTAAATTTTTAAGTGACTGTTTATTTGGTTTAATTTGCAAATCATTTAGCGAACCACTAGTCTCAAATTTTCCTACCCATAATCCATTAGTATCAAATGCCTGAAATGCAGGATGTGAATGATAATCATTAACTTCAGTTCCAATTGTTATTGGTTTATTCTTATTTTCAAATACTATTTCTATAGTCTTTGCAATATTAGTTGTTGGTTTTTCATTTATAACTGAATTGTAATTACCTAAGTTAAATAATTTATATTTATATCTAGGAATCCATACAAAGTATGATTCAATGGAATCTTCTAATATTGTTCCATCATCTTCCACTTTACCTGTGTCAGTAAGTATTACAGCATTAGCCCATTTCTTTTCTTCATAACTATACCATTTTGAAAATATATCAGCTTTTTTAACAGTACCATCGTTATCTATTGTAACTGGAATTAAACTATGACTTAAAACTGGTATAGCACCATTTAAAATATTTTCTGTATATAATTTTTTATCACTTATTTCTGTTTCATTATTAATATTTTTTATGCCAGTAAAATTTGAATTAAATAAAACAAATCCAACCTTACATTCATTATCTACATATATAGTACCATCAGGTAAATCTCCTTTAATATCCACATTTGGTGATATCTTACCTTCTGTTATTGTATAAGTGTTATTTATATCTATATTTTTAATTTGTTCTACGGTACATTGTTCTTCTACTGCTTTTTCTAAATTATTTAAAGTAGATTGAAATGCTCCTCTTCTTGATTCTTTTAGAATGTTGTTAACAGTAGGAATAGCTATTAATGCAATAATTCCTAAAATTAGAATTACAGCAAGTAATTCTATTAATGTAAATCCACGTTTCATACTATCACCTATTATAATTATAACATAAAAAAAAACATAATATTAAATATTATGTTCTTTTAAGAAAGGTAATAAATGAAGTTTTATTGAATCACATAATTCTTCTTCATCATCACCTATTGTAAACCATTTGTATT
>CAJGDV010000107.1 GCA_904502155.1 uncultured Bacilli bacterium | reverse complement strand
TTTTACAAATATATGTTATAATTATAATAGGTGAAAAATATATGTCAGTTAAATTTATTCTAGTACAATCAATAGCATTCGTTGCTTTTCTTTTTTTGATATCATCATATAAAGAAAAAAGAAAAAAAGGAATTCTATTTAAACAATTTATATCAGGGTTATTTTACTCTCTTCATTATGCTTTATTAGGAGCAAGAAGTGGATTTGTAAATAGCATTATTATTTCTATAAGAAATATTACTTTCTCAAAAATAAGAAAAAACCAAAAAAAATTATCTAAAATATTTATAGCACTATTTATAATAATGGGAATAATAACATTTAAAGAATGGTACTCAATTATACCAATTATAGGTGCTAGTATTTATACTTATAATATGTCTGGTACTAAAAAAAGAGTATTACAAGGTGGACTTATAAATGCTGGTAGCTGGGCTATTTATAATATTTTAGCAGGAAGCTACGTTGGAGCACTTGCAGAAAGTTTAGTATTCCTAGCCAACTTTAAAGCATTATATATTAACAAGAAAGAAAAGTAGTTAAATACTACTTTTTTTGATATAATAATAAAAGGTGATATATATGGATTTAATTAAGAAAAAATTATCGTTAGTACCAAATAAACCAGGATGTTATCAAATGAAAAATAAAGACGGAATAATAATATATGTAGGAAAAGCTAAAAAACTTAAAAATAGATTATCATCCTATTTTAGAGGTAATCATACAGGTAAAACCAAAAAACTAGTAAGCGAAATAGTAGATTTTGAATATATTGTTGTAGATAGTGAAACAGAAGCATTAATATTAGAATTAAACTTAATAAAAAAATATGATCCTAAATATAATATTTTACTTAGAGATGATAAAAGTTATCCATACATAGAATTTAAAACTGATGGTGTTCCAAAATTAGAAGTAGTTAGAAATATAAATAGAAAAAAAACAAAAGATAAACTATTCGGACCATATCCTAATGTTACAGCAGCAAGAAATACAGTAAATTTACTTAATAGAATATATCCACTTAGAAAATGTAATACATATCCTAAAAAACCATGTTTATATTACCATATAGGACAGTGCCTAGGATATTGTAATAACGTTATAGAAGAAGAAAAAATTAATGAAATGAAAAACGAAATATTATCTTTTTTAAGAGGAAACGATGAAATCGTAATTAATAAACTTACGAAAGAAATGCATATTGAATCAGGTAAATTAAATTTTGAAAAAGCAAAAGAATTAAAAGAAATGATTGAATATATAAAATATGTATTACAAGGTCAAAAAGTAGAACTTAAAGATAATATTGATAGAGATGTATTTGGTTATTATGTAGAAAAAGGATATATTAGTATACAAGTATTTTTCATAAGAGGAGGGAAAATACTAGAAAGAGTTTCTAAAATATTTCCTATGATAGATGATGAATATGATGAACTTACAAGATTTATAGTTAAGTTCTATGATAAAAACTTGATTAAACCAAAAGAAATTTTTATACCACAAATTTTAGATGAAACTATTTTAGAAGATGTACTTGACTTAAAAGTTGTAAAACCTTTAAAAGGCGTTAAAAAAGCATTAGTTGATTTAGCTAGTGAAAATGCTAAGACGCAGTTAAATCAAAAATTTGAATTAATAAAAAAAGACGAAGAAAAAACAGTAATAGCTCAAGAAGAACTTAGAACGATTTTAAATCTTCCAATATTAAGTAGAATTGAAATTTTTGATAATGCACATCTTTTTGGTACATATAATGTTTCAGGAATGGTTGTTTATATAGATGGTATTCCAAGTAAAAATGATTATCGTAAATATAAAATAAGCGTTGATAAAAATGATGATTATGGCACAATGAGAGAAGTAATTTATAGAAGGTATTTTAAAGTCTTAGTAGAAGACTTAACTAAACCTGATTTAATCATAGTAGATGGTGCTAAAGGCCAAATTAATGTAGCTTTAGATGTAATTAATAGTCTAGGACTTTCTATCCCTATAGTAGGCCTTAAAAAAGATAATAAACATACAACAAGCGCACTAATATTTAATAATAAAGAAATTGAAATAGATAAACGATCTAATTTATTTTATCTACTTGAAAGAATGCAAGATGAAGTTCATGAATTTACAATTAATTATCATAAACAATTACGAAGTAAAGGATCTTTAGAAAGTATTTTAGAAAGTGTTGAAGGAATAGGAAATAAAAGAAAAATAGAACTATTAAAAAAATATAAAACAATAACAAAAATGAAAGAAGCAAGCCTTGAAGAATTATGTTTAATCTTACCATTAAATGTAGCAAATAATTTAAAAGACTTCTTAAGCAATTACTAAATTTGCTTAAAAAGGTCTTTTTTGATATAATTTTAATTCCTGGGGTGATAATATGAAAATAATTTTAGATACTGACGGAACAGTTACAAATATAAATAAATTTTTAGAAAAAAATGCATATAAGCATTTTATTAAAAAATATGGAATGAAAATAACACATCCTGATGCACTTGAAATTGAAGATATATTTGATATGAAAAATTTCTTTATGAAGAAATTTAATTGTGATGAAAATAAAGCATTAAATTTACAGAAAAAAGCTTTAAATAAATTTTGGATCAGCCCAAAATTTTTCAAATATAGTCTTAATAAATTTAGACCAGGAATTGGTAAATTTATTAAAAACAGAATTAAAGACGGACATACATTTGAAGTACATACTTCAAGAATTAAAACAACGGATAAAAATTTTGTTGGATTTATAGCAAGAACATTTACTATATTACAATATAGATTAAATGGTGTTTTTATTAAAAAAGAAAATTTTCATTTTTATAAAAATGATAGTGATAAACTAGAAGGAATTTTAAAAAGTAATCCTGATTTAGTACTAGATGATAAACCACAAATCATAGAAGAATTAAATAGTAATAAAATTAAAACTTTTTGTATTAGTGGGCATCATAATAAAGATGTTTTAAATACTAAACTAAATATTAAAATTTATGATTTTAATGAAAATGTTGATACTATTTTTAATAATTTATTTTAAGAAACTTATGTTATAATAATATAAGTTTCTTATTTTTTATATGAAGGATGATGAATATGGCAAAAATATTTGTAATGGATGAAATACTTGCTAATAAAATAGCAGCTGGAGAAGTAGTAGAAAAATGTGTTTCAGTAGTTAAAGAATTAGTTGAAAATAGTTGCGACGCTAAAAGTAATGAAATTAAAGTTGAACTAATTGATGCTGGAACAAGAATGATTAAAGTTGTTGATAATGGTGTAGGAATGGAAAAAGAAGATGCCATTACAGCCTTTAGTAGACACGCTACAAGCAAATTAATTGATGAAGATGATTTATATCGTATTAATACATTAGGCTTCAGAGGAGAAGCTTTACCTAGTATTGCGAGTGTTAGTAATTTAACACTTGAAACCTCAACAGGAAATGTTGGAACCCTTATTAATGTTAAAGGCGGTAAAATGGTTAAAATAGAACCTTCAAGTGCTAGAAAAGGGACAACTATTATTGTAAAAGATTTATTTTATAATACACCTGCAAGACTTAAATATATTAAAAGTTTATATACAGAACTTGCTAATATAGTAGAATACATGAATAAAATAGCATTATCACATACTGACATTAAGTTTACACTTATTAACAATGGTAATGAACTTCTTAAAACAGATGGTAAAAGTAATTTACTAAAGACAATTAAAGATATTTACGGCGTTGAAGTTGCCAAAAAAATGTATGAAGTAAAAACATCAAATGATGATTATGAAATAGAAGGATATATAAGTTATCCTGAAATTAATAGAAGTAATAGAAACCACATGATAACAATTGTTAATGGTAGAGTAGTCCGTAATCAAGAAATAAATAAAAAAATAAATGAAAGCTATCATTCATATAAACCTGATAATAGATATCCTATTGTTGTATTAAAAATAAATGTTGACCCATCATTAATTGATGTTAATATCCATCCAACTAAAATGGATATTAAATTTAGTAAAATGGATAAACTCCTAGATTTAATTGAAAATATGATTAAAAATAC
>CAJGDV010000106.1 GCA_904502155.1 uncultured Bacilli bacterium | reverse complement strand
TGTCTATAAAATATTTACTAGAACTTGTTTTAGAACCATGATGTCCCACTTTTAAAATATCAATATTATTAAGCTCAAAAGAATTTAATAAATATTCTTCTTCCTTAATAGTAGCATCGCCCATAAAAAGAAGTTTTTTATTATTTAAAATAGTATAAATAATAAGAGAATCCTCATTTTCATTTTTATTAGGTTTATTTAAAAAATAAAATAAATAACCATTAATATTTAAAGTGTGTTTTGATATTTTATTTTTCTTTTTAATTTGTTTTTCTAAATCAGTATCGCTATAACTATTTGTAAAAACATTATCTACCTTATAACTTTTTAATAAATTAATACTAGAACCCATATGATCTAGATCACCATGAGTTAAAAAAAGATAATTTATCTTTTTTATACCTTTTGATTTTAAAAAGGGTGTTAAAACATTTTTATTTATATCATAATAATCACTACCACCAGTATCAATTAAAATATTTCCTTTATTAAAAGGTAATTCTATTAAAAAACTATCTCCTCTTTTGACATCAATCATAGTAACTCTAGGATATATATAAAACATATTATAATGAATAATAAAATAAATAATTAACAAATAATATTTTTTCTTTTTTATACTTATTATAAAAATCAAATAATAAATTAAAACCAAAAATGGATTCATATATTTAAAAATTAAATCAATATTATATGTTGCAATTAGTTTATTTGTAAATTCCAAAATATTTATAAAGAAAGTTAAAACTGGATTTAAATATGGAACTATAAATGTAATTAAAGATAAAGGAAAAATAATAAAAGTAAAGAAAGGTACAAATATAATATTTATTAAGGGACTTAATAAATTAATAGAATAACTTGAATTAATAGTAATTGGAAATCCAATAAGAAAAGCTAAAAGACTAACTTTATATAATTTATTAGGTTTTAAATAAAGAAGAAAAAAACTAATAATAAAACTATATTTAAAACCTATATCATAAATATAAAAAGGATTAATATAAATAAGTAGTAACAATATTAATAAAAGATAAACAATAGGTTTAGTTTTAAAATTGAATATTTTATTAATAGAAAGACATATAAATAATAAAGTACTTCTTATTATAGATGCACTCATATTAGTAATAAACATATATATCACTAAAATACCACTAGTTATAAAATAACTAATTTTTTTATTTTTAAATATTTTATTTAACAGATTTAAAAAGACTGCAGATAAAATACTTATATGCATACCTGAAATAGCAAATAAATGGGTAATCCCATTTATTTTATAACTTTCATATGTTTCTTCATCAATAATATTATTTCCAATTAGAAGAGTATCTAAATAAGAATTATTAATACTATTAAGTCTTTTTTCTATAATGTTAGGTTTATGTTTTCTAATTATTTTAATTTTATTAACTTTGTAAACATAATACACTTGTTTACTTAATAAATAATTTTTAAAATTAAATAAATTAAAATTAGTATTAATACTAGGTTCACTCTTAACACCATATACCTTTACATAATCACCATTAATAACCTTTGTTTTAGAATCATTAATTATATAAGCATCATTAATAATAAATTTATTATCTTTAACATTTTTAACTTTACCTTCAATATATTTGATTTCTTTATTATCATATTTATAATTAGTTATTTTATTATAACTATTATAAATAACAAATAAAGCAATACTAAAGAGTAAGATAAGCTTTAAGTTTTTCAAATACTTTTTCTCCTACACCTTTAATATTCATAATTTCTTCTATATTTTTAAAACCATTATTTTGATTTCTATATTCTATTATTAATTTAGCTCTTCCCTCACCAATACCAGGAAGTGTCATTAATTCTTCAATTGTAGCACTATTTAAAGATACTTTCCCACTTTGATTAATTATTCCATCTAAATTTGTAATAGCATTATCAAAACAACTTATATTAGATATACTAGGACATATACATTCCTTTTCTATATATTTAATTGCAGTATTACCATTTTGGAAATTAGTAATTTCCTCATCAGAATAAATAATTACGACATCCTCGTCTTTTAATTTTTTACTTAGATTATTAAATTCAAGACTTGCTGTTTTTTTAAGTTTTACTTTTTTTAGTAAATCTTCTACTCTACTATTTTCGGATAAAGTATACACTCCAGGATTTTCAACTTCCCCTTTTATTTCTACTTTTATTTGCTCTTTAATAGTAACAATATTAGTTAGATTTAAAAGTGAATATATATTTATCACAATTAATGTTATAAGTAATATTTTTCTCATTTTGATCACCTACTTATAACATATAACAAAAAAAATTTAATTCCTTTTTATTTTGGAATTAAATAATATTTCTAATATATTCATAATATCTGCTATATCACTTTTTAAAATAATCATTTTATCCTTTCTAATTTGATTATATTCATCATAATAAATATAGTTAAGTTCATAAAGATTATATTTATCACTAATTTGTTTATAATTAAAATAATAATCTTTACTAGCTTTTTTAATATATATGCATAAAAAATAAAGTATTATAAGAAGTAAAAAAAATCTAATCATAATTAATTATATGATTAGACTTTTGATTCTATGCATATACGTTGTATAACTGCTAATGAACATAAAAATGACAACGTGAATGAACCACCATAAGTTATTAATGGTAGTGGTACCCCAGTAAGTGGAAGTATTGCAAGTAATCCACCTAAATTAAATACTATATGGAGAAATAAGTATACAGCAACACCAAATGCAATATATCTATTTCTTATATTTTTCGTCCTCATTGATACATTTAGTATACGACATATCATTAATAAATAAAGTGCTAAAATAGCTAAACCTGTTAATAAACCAACTTCTTCAATCACAACGGCAAATATAGAGTCTGTATGTGGATCAGGTATATATGAGTATTTTTGTCTACTTTTACCTATTCCAAGTCCTGTTAGACCACCATCATTCATTGCAATAAAACCATTACATATTTGATAGCCACTATCTTCATATTTACTACAAGGATTAATAAATTTTGTTAATCTTTCAACTTGTTCTGCAGTAAATATTTTGCCTCTTACCATGTATAAAGAGCCGCATCCTATTAACGCTAAAACAAAACAACCTATAATACAGTTCTTTTTAACATCTTTAGAAACAGGAGATGCTAATAACATAATTCCTGAAATTCCAACTGTTAATATAGCTGTACCCATATCCCCTTGTACTAAAGTTAGTACTGGGAATAATAGACCTATAACAACAAATAATCCAAAATAAATCCACCAATTAAAGTCCTGCTTTTTTTTGATTTTCTTAGAATAGTAATCAAATACTAGAGCTAGCATCATTATTATGAGTGGTTTAGCAATTTCACTAGGTTGACCACCCGATTCAAGCCAAGCTCCACTACCACGTTTAATATTATCTATTAAAAATAGACTAAATATTAAACATCCAATACCTAAAAAGCCAACAGGCGCTAGTATTTTATAATATCTTGTAGGAATACATAATATTGCTATACTTGCTGCAAATGATAATCCCAACACTTTTAAATGTTTATTAAAAAAGTGGTAAATAGAATAATCATAACGTGATACTGTTTCACGACTTGATGCACTAACAATACTAAGCGTTCCAATAATTACTAATATTATTGTTACAAATAATAATATTTTATCCATCTTTTTAAAATAACTTATAAAGTTATTATTTTGGGTCTCAGCTGGTAAGGTGGTTTTTTTCTTTACCATATCTATCACCTATTATTAATAATAACATAAAATAAATAAAAATAAAATAGATGTAACTTTAGGTTTACAGTTATAGTCAAATTAAATTTGAATAACAAAATTTAATTTATTTAATATTATATTATAGGAGGTGTTTTTATGTATTATTATGGTGGATATCAAGGATATGGAAATCAATGTTATGGTAATAATAACGGAGGTTATGGAGCCGCTATTATTTTAGTATTATTTATACTTTTAGTAATTATTATAGGTTCTAGAGCCTTTGGCGGACAATGTGGTCACAATCAATGCAATAATTGTAATTGTGGAAACTAAAAAAGAAGCTTTTAAAGCTTCTTTTATCTTATAAAATCAATATTTGTAATAAATTT
>CAJGDV010000105.1 GCA_904502155.1 uncultured Bacilli bacterium | reverse complement strand
ATACCATGTGCTGGTGCTGTAATTTTATTAAGTTATTTTGTTAATAAAAAATATAAAGAAAACAAATAGCAATCATTAATTTGATTGCTTTTTCATATAATTAAATGGTGATAATATGAGATTATCTGAATTGCAAAATAAGAGAATAATTAATGTCCATGATGGATCTTATATTGGTGAGATTATTGATGTTAATATTAATACAAGTGGACATATTGAAAGTTTAGTTGTCGAGAAATCAAAATTTCTAATATCTCGTTTTACAACTAAAGATGAAATCTTAATTAAATGGAGTAATATAGAAAAAATAGGAGAAGATGTTATACTTACTAGCATCTAACTATTTTTTTTGATATACTTATTATGGTGATAGTATGAAAAGAATCATAATAATAATTGCATCCATTGTAACTTTAATACTAACAGGGTGTGAAAAACAAGTAAAAGAATATTCTAAAAATTTCTTTTATATGGATACATATATTAATATTAAACTTTATGATATTAATGAAAATGAGGCTAATAAAGCTTTTGGTGAAATAGAACAAATATATGAAAAATATCAAAATATGACCAATGCTTATGATGAAAATAGTGAAGTTTATAAAATAAATACAAGTAAAGAAAAAAAGATTGAAGTTTCAGATGAATTACTTGAAATATTAGCACTTGGAAACGAATGGTATGATAAAAGTAATGGTCTATTTAATATTAATATGGGTAATTTAATCAAAACATGGAAAACTGCTAGAGAAGAAGGAAAACTACCTAAAAAATTAAACCATAAAATTACTAAACTTAAAATAGAAGATAATTATATTAAAAATTCAAATGTTAATATTGATTTAGGAGCAATTGCTAAAGGTTATGCTACTGAATTAGTAGGAAATAAATTAGAAGATTTAGGCATAGAATATTATCTAATAAATGCTGGTGGAAACATTTTAGTAGGTAAAAATGCTAAGAAAGATTACTATACTATAGGAATTGAAGATCCACTTAATAAAAGTAATATTTATGAAAAAGTTAAGGGTGAAAATATAAGTGTAGTAACAAGTGGGGGATATGAAAGATTTTTTGAGGTTGATAATGTAAGATACCATCATATAATAGATCCAACTACTAAATATCCTGCTAATAAAATGCTTAGTGCGACTGTTATTACCAAATCTAGTACTTTAGCTGATATCCTTTCAACAACTCTATTCTTATATGAACCAAAAGAAGCTATAAAACTTGTAGAATCATTAGATGGTGTAGAAGCTATTCTTTATGTTGATGAAAATACTATTTTAAAAAGTAGTGGTTTTAGTAAATATGAACAAGAGTGATTATATATTAATAGCTTTTTTAGGTATAATTATAATAGCTTTATTTGGTTTTTTGAAATTAGATAAATCTGATGTTAATAATGCTTTAGTTTATTATGATAATGATTTAATTTTGAAAATCGATTTAAATACTAAATTAAAAGAATACAAAGTTAAAGGATATAATGGTGATGTCTATATAAAAGCTGGAGATGGTAAAGTAAAAGTTGTAGAAGAGAAATCTCCTTTGCATTTATGTAGTAAGCAAGGATATATAAGCAAATCGTATGAGACAATCGTTTGTCTTCCAAATAAAATAGTAATAAAATTAGAAAGTAATGACGATTTAGATGTCACAGTAGGTTAAGAATATGGAAATGAAAAAATTTACAAGGTTATCATTATTATTAGCACTATGTATAGTGCTAAATATTATTGAATCAGTTATACCTTTATTTAATGGTTATATTCCAGGATTAAAGCTTGGTTTAGCAAATATTGTTATATTATTTATTCTATATTGTTATTCTTTTAAAGATGCCTTATATGTGTCTTTATTAAGAGTTGTAATAGTTGGAATTACTAGAACTGGTCTATTTAGTGTTGCTTTCTTTTTCTCTTTAGGAGGGGCCTTTTTAAGCATTATAATGATGTCATTATTTAAGAAGTTAACTAATTTATCAGTTATTGGTGTTAGTATTATTGGATCAATATCTCATAGCATTGGTCAAATAATAATGGCTATTATTTTAATTAAATCTAATTTAATGGTAATGTATCTTCCATGGCTATTAATGTTCTCGATTCCAACAGGAATTATAACTGGTAAAATAGCCCTTAAAATGCTTGAAAATTTTAAAGAACTAAATGAAGTAGGTGTTAGTCTATATTAATTTGACAATATCCTTTTGTGAGGTATAATAAATGCATCAAAAGGGGGTATAAAATGAAAAGAAGAAACTATGAACAGTTTAAAAAAGAATGGAATGAAAAATATCCTAATAAAGATAAATTTGAAAACTGGACTAATACTTTAACTAAAGAAGAATTAGAATTAGTAGACGAATACGTAAAAGCAATACAATCAAAAAATAAAGAATATTTAGATAAAGTTAAAAAAGCATGTAAAAAATCAACAACTGTCGAAAATTTAAAAAAAAATATTAAGAATATTAGAAAATAATAAAATTTTATGATATAATGTTTTTAGTGCAGGAAATAAACCTAATTCAAGTTTATTTTCCATTTCCTTAATTAGGGGTATTTAATTTGATGTATTTTAGAAAATTAAATTACTTTCCTGCGTTAGTGTACTTTTCTCTTTTCTTTCTAAAAAAATAAAAAATAAATAGTACACGATGAAGCTCTTTATAGAGCTTTTTTTGTTATATTTAAATATGAATTTTGTAGAAAAAAGATGTCCACTTTACACTTGACAATTGACATTAATATAGTATAATTAAAATAGGAGGTTAGATTGATATGGGAAAACTAAATGACTTACTACATGAATTAGGAATTTCTAAAGTAAAATTGGCAAAATTCTTAGGAGTTTCTAGACAGATGATATATAATTATCTTGAATTAGATGATTTAAATAAATGGCCAAAAGATAAGAAAGTATTATTATTAAACTTACTTGGTATCAAATCTCCAGATGATTTAAAAAATATAAAAATAGATACAGATTATATATTAGATGTTGAAACTAGACTAAATAGTTTAATTGAAAACTCTCAAGAAAAAAAAGTAACAATAAATGGCGAAAAACAAGTATTTAACCATTTAGGAAAAAAACAAAAAGATCTTTTAATTAATATCGTAGATTTAATTAAAGAAAGATTAGAAGACTCAAATGATATGGATGCATATTATACTTTCAAATATATGTATAATTTTATGCAATCATTAGATAATATTGAAGAATTAAAATATGTTTTAGGATACTTTGCAAAAGTAGCAGGCTTCGTGAAACCTATGGAATTTATGTTCAATGAAGAAAAACAATTTGTATTTGAATCTATCATGTATTCAGGTATGGCTTTATATGCTAATGGTAAAACATCAAATGATAAAATTGCTGAAGCTCACAAACGCTTTGTAAATCAAATTGAACATAAGATGGAAGAAAAGATGAGTCGAACTTTAGAAATCAACACTATTAAAGTCCAAGCTTTAAAAGAATTAGGATATACAACTATAAATGAAAACAATTTTACTGAAGTTTTAGAGAAAATTACAGAAATTGAATCAAGAAAAATGAAAAATCATGCATAAAATACCCAAAAAATTGAAAAATACCAAAAAAATGGTATTTTTTTGTTGACAAGCCTCAAAAAAAAGTGTATATTAATACCCGGTGTTTGAAATTTTATATAATTTATAATTCTAAAAAAAATTAACCTACCTTTCTATTATTATAAAAATATAAAAACTTTCAAAAGATTTAGATTATATAAATTTCTAAAGCATCAAATATTTTTCAATCATTTGGGTAAACTAATTAATAGAGGAGCGGTCCTAGATTAATTAGAAATGATTGAGTAGTTGTATTGTTATTGTGTATAGTTGTGTGAAAAAAGATGTCATTAAGTATGATGTCTTTTTTCATATATTTCTCTTTAAAAGAGTGGGGAAGTGTGCTATAATAGAAAGCGATGTGGCGATTTGATCGTAATTCATTTCTCTTATTCGATTATACTTTTTAATGAATATTAAATCATCACATTAAAAAAAGCCATTATACATGGCCATTAACTGATGCTATATTTTATAGCATCTTTTTTTGTATATGAAAGAGTAGAGGACACAAAAAAATACAGGAACTTACT
>CAJGDV010000104.1 GCA_904502155.1 uncultured Bacilli bacterium | reverse complement strand
GAAGCAAGCACCACAGGCTTCACAGATATGCTCTTTAACGGTATTTTACCCCCGTCTTCATAATAAATCTTATTGACTAGAATAATGCGCCAATTCAAATTTATACTTAAGATTATACTATATTTTATGCTTTTTGTCAATGTTTATGATTTGAATAATTCATCTAAGTGTTTGACAATCTCTTTATTGTATTTTTTTAAATTATCTTTTATTTTTTTCTTTTTTGTTGCATTTTTCAATGATGCAACAATATCATCTTGTCCAACTATATTATCTACATAACGCTCTAAACGTTTAGGAAGGTATAATTCAAGTCCTAGTGCCTTTGCTTCTAATAAGACCATTCCTTGTCCTTCATAATGAGATGTTAATAATAATGCATCCATAAGAGACATATAAGGATATGGATTTTGTTTTCCACCTAATAAAAATACATTTTTTAGATTATTATCTTTAATCATTGTATTAATTAAATTTTCTTCTTCTCCTGCACCTATAATATATAATCGTATTTTCTCATCTTTTAATTTATTCATTATGGTTAATGATTCCAAATAGTTTTTTTGATGACAAAGTCTTCCAACAGCAACTATATTATAATAATCTTCATCAACATTAAATTTTACTTCTTCTAATTCTTTTTCATAAATTTCATCAGTATTAATTAAATTAGGAATTACTTTTATATCTTGAAATTTTGTTTTTTTATAGAAGCCATCTTTAGCACCATTTGAAACAGCAACAACTGTATCAAAATACTTATGTTTACTTTTCATAAAATGAAATAATACTTTATATTTCCATTCATGTTTTAATTTAAGATCAATATCGTTATGACACCATATGATTCTTTTTTTTGCATTTGCTTTAATCGCACCTATAGCACAGTCCGGAGAATAACTGCTAAAATCAATAGCGTAATCATACTCACCTTCAATTATTAATTTACTTTGTTTTAAAGCACTATCAAATCTTTTAAATTTTTTGTTTTCTGGTTTTAAATATGTTACTTTTATTTCTTTAGGTATTGTATTTTTAAAAAACTTTGTCTTATCAAATAAATATAAATCTATTTTATATTTATTTAAATCTATTGTATTCAATAAATTTATTAATGATTTTTGAATTCCACCCATACCTAAATCATATTGAAATATTGCTATCTTTTTCATAAAATCACCTATTTAAATTATAGCATTAAAAAAAGGATATTTCTATCCTTATTATAATAAATTCATGTATGTAGAAATAAGTGTTCCTATTGTGTTCAATAAAATTAAACCATTCAAGACAATGCAACTATTCCATAATAATATTTTATTTTTAGCATTATTTTTTATCTGAGGGAATGTTAACATTAATATAGGAACGAGTAAAATAAAATATCTCGATTGAACGCCAACAATTTTATGATATCCAATTCCACCAAAAGAGGTAGTCCAATCAATATACATAACTGTAGCTATTGCTCCTAATATTAACAAGAAGATAAACCAAATCGCACTTTTGGTAAAATAAGATAAATTCAAATTGTTTTTATCAAAAAAATAAGAATATACCAAAATACTAAAGTATCCTATTACCAGTAAAGGATTTATATTTACAACACTTAAACACATTTCATTTCCTGCTACAATATTTGTTACATAATAATAAAATTCATTTGTGAATGTACTAAAAAATATAATCAAGTAGTCTAATGGATTTGAGAGAATAAATTCTATTTGTAGATTTTGATAATTTATTCCATCATTTACAATTATGCTTTTTGAAATGGAGTTCCATGTTATTGCTGAAATAAAACCAATTAATAAAATTATAATGGAAAAAACATTTTTATTTATTTTAGAATTACTAAATTGTTCTTTTTTTAGAAGAAAACATAGCAATAAAATTGGAGTATATACAATTTTAATTGTTGACAATATTATAGTTAATAAAACAATTAAAGGTATATCTTTTTTATCAATTTGTTTTCTTGTATAAATGTAGTCTGTCATAATTGCAATAAATAATAATGAACAACTATTCAAAATATTATCACCACTCATTGTAGACATTAGCGACAATAATGATGGAGCCAAATACAAAATCGTAACAAATTCTTTTTTAATTGGCATTCTTTTTATTGCAAAATATGATATAGCCAACCATGACACTAAATTTATTAATCTAATTAAGTAAAACATTAAAAATGGGCCAAAATCTAGTATATTTGATATAATTATAGCTAATACTTGCGGCATATATTGAAATGGCGGATAATGACTAGGACCTCTATTTTTCATTTTTACAATTTTGTCTGATTGTTTTTCAAAAAGTGTACTTTTTTTGTAGAAAGACAAATCACTTGGATCACCATATTTAATTAAGTTTTCGGGTATATTTGTTGTATCTTTGTCAGGATTCTTAATTATTATATTGCCTTTTGATATTTCATAGGCTCTGAAAAAATGTGGAATTTCGTCTGTTCCTTTCATCATTGGTATTGATAATAAATATATAAATCCTATAAAGAAACCAACTAAAACAAATTTTGATTCTATTTTTTTTGTTTTTTTATTAAGTTTTATTAATAATAAGATTAATATATTTACAGCAAAAATTAATACTATGAATAAATAATTAAATGTTTTTGATAAATTCTCCGTTTTAGTAATTAAATTATAATATGATTCAAGTTCAAAAAAAATTATAAAAAGAAAAATTATTATCTTATTAAACATTTTACATATTCTACTATTATATTTCATACTATCACCATTATAATAATAGCATAAAAAAAAGGATATTTCTATCCTTTCACTCAGTATTCTATTAATTTATATATGAATTTTTGAAATATTTTAAAAGTGCATTATATTTTATTTGTTTTCATTATTTTTTCAATAAAATTAATGATTTTTTTGTTTTGTACTTCTGCAGTTGCATTTTTGATTATATAATTTCTACCTTCAAGTGCCTTTTTTTTCATCTTTTTACTAGGTTTCTTATTTTTTATTAAAAATTCAATTATGTTATCTATATTACAATTTTCAAAAGGATCAATAAATTTGGACAATTCTTTTGGAATTGCATTATATTTATTTAAAATAATTGGTGTTCCTGATAACATATATTCAAAAATTTTTGATGGTAGAGAATAATTTGAATGATATTGCCCCATTTTTGAATCTGTATCTCTAAGCATAATTACATAATCACTATTATGTTCTAATTCTAAAACATAACTATGAGAAACAGGTCCTAAAAATTTTAATTTGTTTGGATTTTTTTTTTGTAATTCAATTAACTTATCTTTATAATCTCCATCACCACAAATTGTGTATTCACAAAAATCTGGACTTTTTTCTATAAGTCTAATCAAATGATGTATTCCATTTATTTCAGTTAATGCACCTCCAAAAAAGATTTTTGTTTTTTTAGAATCTTCTTTTTTATTTTTAATTAACTCATTTGATAACATAATATCATTTTCATTTAATGAAAAAAGAACTGTAACATAAGGCATATTAGAATAATGTGTAGAATTATTTTCTACATATGTTATTGAACCATCTATTTTTTTCATCGCATGTTTCGAGTAAGATGCAATTATATGATTAATGCCTTTATATTCAGGTAGTTCAACTGAAGATATTAAAAACGGAACAAATTTAAATTTAAATTTTCTTTGTAGTAAAACAACAGGCAAACTTCTAAAAATATGTGAACCATTCGTAATAATAACAATTTTTTCATTTTGATATATATTCAATTGTTTCTTTAATTCTTTATAATAATTATAAATAATAGTTAAATAATATATAATTTTGTTTTTAGAGTTATTTTTTATTCCTATGCATTTTATACTATTATTTAGAATAACATCTTCTGCTCTATGATTATAATTTGTAAAATCATTATATGATGGAGTAATTATAATCAAGTCATCTTTATATTTTTTTTGTAATCCTAAAATTAATTGATATTGAGCTGTATTATCAGCAAATGATATAGTATTAATGTTATTTTTATTCGCAAATTCAGGATCTAATACATTTGATAAAAATATACATTTCATAATTAATAGTTTTTCCAAACAGTTCTATTTATATATTTAGTATAACTTAAAATAATTCTTACAACTTTTGTAGAAACATCATTAACATCATAAT
>CAJGDV010000103.1 GCA_904502155.1 uncultured Bacilli bacterium | reverse complement strand
TAAACAAATTTATAGAAACAGGTGTTGATATAATAGATATTAAATTTCAAACAGCTGTACAAATAGTAGGTGAAGAACAAATCTACTGTTTTACAGCACTTATTATGTATGAAGAAAAGAGATAGAAAATATCTCTTTTTTTTGGTATAATTTATAGTAGGTGATAGTAGTGAAAAAAGGTTTTACATTAATAGAATTATTAGCAGTTATTTTAATTTTAGGAATTATTGCACTTATTGCAATACCTACTGTTAATAATATACTTAAAGAAGCAAGAAGAGGAGCATTCCAGTCTACTCTTAATAATTTAGAAAAGGCTGTAGAAGAAAAATGCACAATGGAACAAATTAAAAATGTTCCTTTAACAACAGGATATACAATATCTAATGGAGTAATATCTCCTAATTTAGATATAAAAGGAGATTTACCTGATGGGACAATAGAAGTAAATACTAACTGTGAAATCGCATTTTTATTATCAAATCAAAACTTTACAGGTGAAAAAGATTTTGTAGGTGATATAACAATAACTGATGGTTCATCAAATACAGCAACAATTTATAAAGAAGCAATTCTTAATGGTACTGATCCAGTTATATCTGGTGATTTAATTCCAGTAACCATTGCAAATGATGGAACAGTAACTAAGGCTAATACTAATGAAAAATGGTATAGTTATGCTGAGAAACAATGGGCGAATGCTGTTATACTTACAGATACTGGTAAAGTAGAATCAGATGGTACAATTTTAGAGGATTCTATAGAATCATACTTTGTATGGATTCCTAGATACAAATATAAATTATTTGATATAGGTAATTATACTTCAGTTATTGAAGAACAACCTGAGCCTGCTACTCATAATCCAATCGAAATTGTTTTTGAAAATAAAGATATTCCAGTATCAGTAGGATTTGAAGTTGGAGATTATCATTCTCATCCTGCATTTCAGGCATTTGATACAAATGGTCTTTGGGTTGCTAAATTTGAAACTAGTGGAAGTGTAAGTAATATACAAATTAAACCTAATAAAGAATCGTTAAGAAATCAAGGTGTTAAAACATCATTTGAAACAGCATATAATTATAAACGAGAAAATGATTCTCATATGATGAAAAATACTGAGTGGGGAGCAGTTGCTTATTTATCATTATCTAATTATGGAATTAATAAGGAAGTTAATATAAATAATAATAGTAATTATAAAACAGGATATAGTGCTGTAGCTGGCACAAATCAATCAAGTTATCCAGGTACTTATGGAACCGATTCTAGTGTTACTCTTCCATACAATACAGAAACAGGATACCTGGCATCTACTACTGGAAATATTACAGGTATATATGATATGAGTGGATGTTCATGTGAATATTTAGCAGCATTTAAAGATGGTAATTTACGTCATAGTGGTTTTACAAGTGATCCTGCAATCACTTATGGAAATAAATACGTGGACAAATATTCTAGTATTAGTAACAAAACTAGTTATTATCATAGAATATTAGGAGATGCAACAGGAGAATTAGGACCTTTTTATTTTTATGCTGATAGAGATGATCAATTAAGAAATCATAATAACTGGTGGACTGGGACTGCTTATTTTGTTGATTCTGATAATCCATGGGTTCTTCGCGGAGGATCTCACATCAGTGGTGGTAATGCTGGACAGTTAAATTTCGATAGTATTACAGGATTAGGTTTCAGCCATATTAGTTTCCGTTTAGTTTTAGCAAAATAAATGGTAGAATATAAAAATTTGAATAGTAGCTAAAGAACAAATAAGAGATAGAAAATATCTCTTTTTTATGTTAAAATACAAAAAGGTGATTATTTATGAAGGGCACGAATTTAAATCTTACATTTCCATTAGAAACAATATATGAAGATGCTAACTTTCAGCTTCAAGATTTAGATAAAGTTGGTGTTGTTGGAGTTAACGGAGCAGGTAAAACAACATTATTTAAAGTAATATTAAAAGAGCAAGAACTAGATAGTGGAAAAATACAAGTAGCTAATAAAAATATAGGATACTTACCACAAGAAATTAAAGACTATGATAAAGATATTACAGTATTTGATTATATAATGAATGCTAGACCAATAAAAAAATTAGAAAAAGAACTTACTAATCTTTATACTGAAGTTGCAGAAGTAACAGGTAAAGATCAAGATAAAATTATGAAAAAAATAAGTAAGACGCAAGCACTTTTAGAATATTATCATTGCTATAGTGCTGAAAATGAAATGTTAGAATTAATAAGTAATTTAGAAATAGATTTTGATTTATTAGATTTAAAATTAACAGATTTATCAGGAGGACAAAAATCTAAAATAGCATTCGCTCATTTACTTTATTCTATGCCTGAAATTTTGCTTTTAGATGAACCAACTAACCATTTAGATGTTGGGACAAGAAAATTCATTACAGACTATTTAAAACACTATAAAGGGATGGTATTAATAATTAGTCATGATGTTGAATTTCTAAATAGTATAACTAATAAAATATTACATATAGATAAAGTAACAAAAAAAATTAAAACATATAACGGAAACTATAATGATTACATTAAAAAAGAAAAACAGGAAAGAGAATTAAAAGAAGCCTTAATCGAAAAACAAGAAAAAGAAATAGAAAAATTAAAAGCCTTTGTAAAAAAAGCAAATGAAGCATCAGCAACAAATCATAATTTAAAAAGAATGGGAAAAGATAGAGAAGTAAAATTAGAAAAAGCCTTAAGAGAATTACAATCAAGAGATAAAATATATAAAAAAGTAAGACTAAATATTAAACCTTTAAGAGAAGGATCTAAAATACCAGTTAAAGTAAATGACATTACATTTGGATACACAGAAAAAAACTTAATAGAAAATTTATCATTTAATTTAACAAATAATGAAAGATTCTTAATAGTCGGAGAAAATGGAGTTGGAAAATCAACTTTATTAAAATTAATTATGGGAATTTATAAACCTAAAAAAGGAACTATATGGTTTGGGAATAAAACAGATATAGCATATTATGCTCAAGAACTTGAAATATTAGATGAAAATAAAACAATAATTGAAAATGTTGATAATGGTAGATATTCAGAAAGAGAACTTAGAACAACATTAGGAAACTTTTTATTTACTGGTGATGATGTTTTTAAAAAAGTTAATGTTTTATCACCTGGAGAAAAAGCTAGAGTAGGTTTATGTAAAATTATGCTTATGCAAGCTAATTTAATTGTTCTTGATGAACCTACTAATCATTTAGATCCAATAACACAAAAAATAATAGGTGAAAATTTCAAAAAATATGAAGGATCATTAATAGTTGTTAGTCATAACCCTGAATTTGTTGAACAAATTGGTGTTAATAGAATGTTAATTCTTCCACGCGGAAAATTAACAAATTACTCAAAAGAAAAACTAGATTACTACTATAAAATCAATCAAAATAATTAGGTTGATAAAAAAATTAATTTATAGTATAATCTATAACGTAAAATCTATAAAAAAGCGAGGGAAAAACATGATCGAAAGATTAGAAAATATAGAAAAAAGATATTTAGAGTTAAATGAAGAAATCATGAAACCAGAAGTACTTTCAGATATTAAAAAAACATTAGAATTAACAAGAGAACAAGCAGGACTTAAAGATGCTTATGAAGCTTATCAAGAATTTAAAAAAATAGAAGAAGGAATAATTGAAGCAAAAGAATTAGTTAAAGATCCAGAACTTGGAGAATTTGCAAAAGAAGAATTACAAACTTTAGAAGAAAGAAAAGAAACATTAAATAAAGAAATTGAAATCTTATTATTACCAAAAGATCCTAACGATGGAAAAAATGTTATTATTGAAATTCGTGGAGCTGCAGGTGGAGATGAAGGTAATATTTTTGCTGGAGATTTATTCCGTATGTATACTAGATATGCTGAAAAACAAGGTTGGAAAATTGAAATCTTAAATGAAGAATACGGTGAAGCTGGAGGATATTCACAAGTTGAATTCTTAGTTAAAGGTGATAACGTTTATTCAAAATTAAAATATGAAAACGGAGCTCACCGTGTACAACGTGTTCCTGAAACAGAATCACAAGGACGTGTTCATACATCAACATCTACAGTACTTGTAATGCCAGAAGCAGAAGCAATAGATTGTGAACTTGATATGAATGAAGT
>CAJGDV010000102.1 GCA_904502155.1 uncultured Bacilli bacterium | reverse complement strand
TTGTTGTTCATTCTGGAGGATCAAATGATTAAATAATATAAAGTTTTATTGACTTTAAACACTTTTCATGTTATTATTTAGGTAAGCACATGAAAGTGTTTTTATTTTGGAAAAATTTTTACAAAGGGTGGATAGTAATGAAAAAAATCGCAAAAAAAATTGTTTTATTTTTTATCGGTGTAAAAAATGAAATGAAAAAAGTAAAATGGTCAAACAAAAAGGAAATGATAACATATTCTGCAGCTACGCTTGCATTTATATTTATCTTTGCTGCCTTTTTCTCTTTAACTGATTTATTAATTTCTGGATTAAAATTATTTGTAGGAGAATACTTATAATATGCAAAAAGAATGGTATGTAGTAAATACTTATTCTGGACATGAGAATAAAGTTAAAGAAAAATTAGAGATGCGTGCTAGTTCAATGGGACTAGAAGATTACATCTTTAGGGTTGTTGTACCAGAACAAAAAGAAGTTGATGAAAAGGGTAAAGAAAAATCTAAAAAAATGTTTCCAGGTTATATCATAGTTGAAATGATTATGACAGATGAAGCTTGGTTTGTTGTTCGTAATACACCTGGTGTAACAGGGTTTATCGGATCATCTGGTAAAGGGGCTAAACCATTCCCATTAACTCCAGATGAAGTTGATAATATATTAGAAACTATGGGTATGAATAGAATTGAAATTGATACTGATTTACAAGTTGAAGATACTGTTAAAATTATTAATGGTCCATTCGAAGGAATGTATGGAAAGATTAGATCAATTGATAAAGAAAATGCTAATCTTGAAGTTGCACTTGACTTATTTGGGCAAGAAACTTTAGTTGAATTAGGTATCAACGAAATAGAAAAAGCATAAAAATTAAAAATAATATTTACAAAAATATAATTTTGTGTTATTATTATGACGCTATATTATTTTTTGTGATATAGAAAACACGTGGGAGGCAAAGAACTTTCTTTAATTAATTAAAGCGGAGAAGAAAAGCTATTTGAACCACAACGACGAAAAAATATTAATAGGAGGTGTTTTTCGTGGCAAAAAATGTAACTAAACAAATTAAATTACAAATACCTGCTGGAAAAGCTACACCAGCTCCACCAGTTGGAACTGTTTTAGGACCTGCAGGGATTAATTTACAAGAATTCTGTACAAAATATAATGATGCTACTAGAGATAAAATGGGAGATATCTTACCAGTTGAAATCACTATTTATGATGATAGAAGTTTCGATTTCGTAATTAAAACTCCACCAGCTGCATTCTTAATCAAAAAAATCGCTGGAGTTAAAGCAGGATCTACAAAAGGTTCTAAAGAAATAGTTGGATCATTAACTGAAGATCAATTAAGATCAATTGCAGAAACTAAATTACCAGATTTAAACTGTTATACTGTTGAAGAAGCAATGAAAATTGTTGAAGGTACAGCAAAAAATATGGGTATTGAAATTAAAAGATAATAAATAATAATTATCAACCTTGCATAGGGGAACCTATGTGGAAGGACAAAATAATCCGCTTGACCACATAAGGAGGTAAAAAAAATGAAAAAAGGTAAAAAATACGTAGAAGTAAGTAAATTAGTTGAAAAACATAAACTTTATACTAAAGAAGAAGCTGTTAAATTAGTTAAAGAAACTAATCCAGCTAAATTTGATGCTTCTGTTGAATTAGCTATGCGTCTTAACTTAGACACTAAAAAAGCTGACCAACAATTAAGAGGAGCTATGGTTTTACCAAATGGTACAGGTAAAACTAAAAAAGTATTAGTTTTAGCTAGAGGAGCTGCTCAAGATGCTGCTCGTGAAGCTGGAGCTGATTATGTTGGAGATATGGACATGATTGCTAAAATCGAACAAGAAAATTGGTTTGATTTCGATGTAATTATTGCTACTCCAGATATGATGCCTGTTTTAGGTAAATTAGGTAAAGTTTTAGGACCAAAAGGTTTAATGCCAAATCCAAAAACTGGAACTGTAACAACTGATACAGCTAAAGCTGTTAAAGAAGTTAAAGGTGGACGTGTTGAATACCGTACAGATAGTTATGGTAACGTTCATGTTATCGTTGGTAAAGTTTCATTTACTGAAGAACAATTACTAGAAAATATTAATGCTTTCGTTTCATTAATTTTAAAATCAAAACCATCTGTTGTTAAAGGTGAATATGTTAAAAACATTTCAATAGCTTCAACAATGGGTCCTGGTATTAAAATTGATTCAAAAAACTTTGACAAATAAAAGTTTTAATGATATAATCGATTCAGTTCGAGAAATAATAGTACCGTAGACAGTAGGAGTGCCTAGCACTTAATATTTCCTACCGAGGGAGATTAATTATTATATAGTCTTTTTCGGTCCATACTGTTTATGATAAATAGTATGGACTTTTATTTACGGTATTACACAAATATGAGGAGGTGTAATATGGCAAACGTAAAAATATTAGAACAAAAACAAGCAGTTATTGATGAAATCGCTGAAAAAGTTAAATCAGCTGCTACAGTTGTATTCTTCGAATATCGTGGTCTTTCAGTTTCTGAAATGACAGAATTAAGAAGAGGTTTACGTGAAACTGGTTCTGACGTTAAAGTTTACAAAAATACTTTAGCTAAAAGAGCTTTAGATTCAATGAACTATGATATGAATGGTGAATTAAATGGTCCAAAAGCTATGGCTTATGGTTCTGATGCAATCGCACCAATCAAAACATTAGCAAACTTTGCTAAAAATCATCCAGCTTTAGAAATTAAAATTGGTATCGTAGATGGTGAAATAGCTGACCAAGCTATGTTAGGTAAATTAGCTGCTACTCCATCAAGAGAACAATTATTAACTATGTTCGCTGCTGGTATGTTAGAACATGTTAAAAATGTAGCTATCTGCTTAGATTTACATGCTCAAAATTTAGAAGAACAAAACTAATAAAAAAATAAAAAATAAAGATTAAGAAAATATAATAAAATTTAGGAGGAATTAGAATGGCAAAATTAAGTACAAAAGAAATTATTGACGCTTTAAGCGAAATGACTATATTAGAAGTTAAAGAATTAGTAGATGCAATGAAAGAAGCTTTCGGAGTAGATCCAAGTGCTGTAGCTGTTGCTGCTGCTCCAGCTGCTGCTGTAGAAGAAGGACCAAGTACAGTTGATGTAATTTTAGCTAGTGCTGGTGCTAACAAACTTGCTGTTATCAAATTAGTAAAAGATGTTACTGGATTAGGTTTAAAAGAAGCTAAAGAAGTTGCTGATAATGGTGGAGCTATTAAAGAAAAAGTATCTGCTGACGAAGCTAATGAATTAAAAGCTAAATTCGAAGAAGCTGGCGCTACAATCGAATTAAAATAATTATAAAAATATGTTTAAGCCTGTACTATAAAATAGTATGGGCTTATACTCGTTTATTAAAGGAGGTAAATTTATGAGTCATTACTTTACTGATGATGTTAATTTAAAACATGACATAGAGGAAAAAACAGTAAATATAAATGGTCGTAAGTTTACTTTTTTTACAGATAATGGTGTCTTTTCTAAAAAAGGATTAGACTTTGGGACTAGAACCCTTTTAGAAAATTTACCTGATGATATTCATGGTGATGTTCTAGATTTCGGATGTGGTTATGGACCAATATGTATATATGTAAAAAAGACTTATGATTGTAATGTTGATGCAATAGACATCAATAATAGAAGTATTGAAATGGCAAAGAAAAATGCCGTGGCAAACAATGTCGATGTAAACATATTTAATAGTAACATTTATGAAAATGTAACTAAAAAATATGATTATATAATAACAAACCCGCCAATTAGAGTAGGGAAGAAAATATTGTATGAAATATTATTTAATGCTAAAGAGCATCTTACTTTAAATGGACAACTTTGGCTTGTTATAAACAAGGATCAAGGTGCTAAATCTTTACTTAAAGATTTAAGCAAAGAATACAATGCTAAATTAATATGTAAAAATAAAGGATTTTACATTATTTGTGCCCAAATATAATTGACAAGTTTACTAATTTTTTGTAAAATATTATATTGGAGGCATGTACTTTTTTTGCGTTGTATATGCAGTCGTTAAAATTTAGTTTATAGGGGTGAAAAAGTGGCTTATACAGTTAAAAAATTTGGTGATCACCGTGAAAGACGTAGTTACTCAAAAACA
>CAJGDV010000101.1 GCA_904502155.1 uncultured Bacilli bacterium | reverse complement strand
AGGATGGCTAAATTAAGTAAAAAGAAAAAATTATTTATTGGAAGTTCTAATTTAATTTTTGTTGGAGTTGGAATTATTGCATTATTATTATTAGCATATTTTGTATTTGAATTTATAGTAATGGGCTAACTGGTTCATTGCTTTTTTTTTAATCTTCATATATAATTAATAATAGTAGGGTGATTATATGGAAGATGAAAGTTTAAATGCTTTTTTAACTTATGCCTTAGTCGAAAGAAAATATAGTCCTATTACTATAGAGTCTTATAAAAGCGACTTAGTAAAATTTCGTGATTTTATTAAAAAAGATTTAAAAAAAGCAACCAAACAAGATATAAAAAAATTTAATGAATCCTTAGAAGGATATAATGCTAAAACTAAAGCAAGAATATTATCAACATTAAATTCTTTTTTCCGATTTATGGTTATTACAAATAGAATTAAGGAAAATCCTAGTGAAGCTATTGTATATCCTAAAATTGGTAAACATATACCTAATATTTTATCAGAAGAAGAAATTGATATATTATTAGATATTGAAGTTAAAGACTTCTATACAGCCCGAAATAAAGCCTTATTAGAGTTAATGTACTCTAGTGGTCTTAGAGTATCAGAAGTAGTTAATTTAGTCCCAAATGACATTGATTTAATGGATAATACTGTAAGAACAGTAGGTAAGGGAAACAAAGAAAGAATAATACCAATAGGAGATTATGCTACTAATGCTCTTAGAGTTTATATTAATGAATATCTGCCCGTAAAAAGAGAAGCAAAACAGTTATTTGTAAACAACCATTATAAAAAGATGACAAGACAAGGCGTTTTTATAATGCTAAAGAAATTAGCCAAAGAAAAAGGAATCAAAAAAGATTTCTCACCACATACATTAAGACACTCTTTTGCTTCACATTTATTAAGTCACGGTGCTGATTTAAGAAGTATACAAGAAATGCTTGGACATTCAAGCATATCAACAACAGAAATATATTTATATGTAGATACACAAGAAATAAGAAAAAACTATGATGAGGCACACCCTCACAGTTAGGAGACAACTATGCAAGAACTAAATTTTAGTGAAGAAGAAATTAATAGATTAGAAATATTTAATAAAGGCGGCTACGAAGGAAAAATTTTAGTTTATAACAAAGACTTAGTAATAAAAAGATTTGAGCCATATTTAAAAGGATTTATTGATTTTGATCTTAAAAAATATAAATTAGAAGAATTTCATAAAAAAAAGCTAAGTGATAATATATTAGCTATACCTAAAAAACTAGTAAACGTAAACAATGATTTTGCTGGCTTTATGATGAAAAAATATAATGCCATAACTATAAATAAAATTGAAGAATTTTCTAAATTATTAGAAATTTATGAAAAATTATTTAATAACTTAGAATATTTACATCAAAAAAATATTATTATTGGTGACATTAAATACGACAATATTATTGTTGAAAATGGCAACCCAGTTTTTGTTGATGTTGATAGTATGGGCATCAATGATTTAAAACAAGACCATATTTGTAATGTACCTAAAGGTCTTGCAACTAAAATTCCAGGCATACATGCCAAAATGGATTTAAATGATTATAAGAAAATGGATAAAATGTTACTTTTTGCATGTTTTATTAATTCACTTACAAATGAACGAGAAACATTAACAAGCAAAATATTAAATTCAAAATTAAATGAGGAATCAAAAGAATTATTTTATAATTATTTAATTAATAATGATATAGATTATAATTTTGATATTCAAGGATTAATCGGAAAAGAAAGAGGGAATATGTAATGGGATTATTTTTCAAGAAAAAAGAAAAAGTTATAGAACCAAGATTTAAAAGAGTATTTTTAATAGTATTAGATAGTGCTGGGATAGGTGAGGCCCACGATTCTGCAGCATGGAATGATATAGGAGTAAATACAATTAAACATACTTTAGAATGTACAACACATCAATTTAAGAATTTAGCAAAATTCGGATTATTTAATTTATTAAATGAAACTACTATAAATACAATGGGTTATTATTGTATAGCTAAACCTAAAAGTAATGGAAAAGATACACTAACAGGGCATCTAGAAATGATGGGTGTTTATACTGATGTTCCATTTAAAACATTTACTGATACAGGATTCCCACCTAAATTAATTAAAGAAATCGAAATGAAAACAGGAAGAAAAGTAATTGGTAACTGTAATGCTAGTGGAACTGAAATAATTAAGGAATTAGGAGAAGAAAGTATTAAAACTGGTTCATTGATTGTATATACATCAGCAGATAGTGTTCTACAAGTTGCAGCACATGAAAGTGTTATACCAGTTCCTGAATTATATAATATATGTGAAATGATACGTAAAACAACATTAAAAGACGACTGGAAGGTTGGAAGAGTAATAGCAAGACCATTTACAGGTCAATATCCAAACTTTGTTAGAACAGCTAATAGACACGATTATGCACTAAACCCAAAAGAACCAACAGTATTAGATAAATTAAAAGATGCTAAATATGATGTTATATCAGTTGGAAAAATAGCAGATATCTTTAATAATTGTGGTATTACTGAAAGTAATAAAACAGCTGACAATACTGATGGAATAAGAAAAATTATGGAAATGGTAAGAAAAGACTTTAAAGGATTATGTTTTATTAACCTAAATGATTTTGATTCTAAATATGGACATCGTAGAGATGCCGTAGGTTATGCTGATGCATTACGTGAATTTGATGAAGCAATACCACATATGCTAAGTAGATTAAGAGACGATGATTTATTAATTATTACAGCAGATCATGGTAATGATCCAACATTTAGAGGAACAGACCATACTAGAGAAAATGTACCTGTATTTATTTTTTCACCACAATTTAAAACTCCAGGCAAATTAGAAGATTTTGAAACATTTGCCAATATTGGTGCTACAATTGCTGAAAATTTCAATGTAGCTAAACCATCAATTGGTGAAAGTATTTTAAGAAATTTAAAATGATAAAAAGAATTAATTTAGATAAATTATTATTTGTATATAGTATTTTATTTATAGTAGGAATACCCTTTGTTAAATTAGTATCATATTATTTTTATCTAAATAAAATATTAGATGATATATTTGTTATTAATCAAGCTTATGTACTATGGATAATGATACCACCATTAATAATTTCATACTTAATAGGACTAAAACAGAAAAGATTTAAAATTGATTGGCTTGATATATTAACTTATCATCTTATTGTAATTACAATCATATCATCAATCTTTTCTGATTTTCCTAAAGTATCTTTATTTGGTTCTTACACTAGATATGAAGGTTTATTAAGTTTAGTTAGTTATTATTTAATTTTTCTAAATTTTAAAAATTATAATAATAAAAAGTATATTAATTATACTTTGAATATTTTATTTGGTGTTGGTATATTTCAAGTAATATATTCTTTAATACAAATATTTACTGATGCTAGTTTTGTAGTAAAAGCAGAACCAATTTATATGGGAATGGGTTTATGTGGTAATCCAAACTTTTTTGGATCATATATGGTTATGTTAAGCCTTTATACATGTACTCAGTATATTATAAATAACAAACATATAATATTATCAGTAATATTCTTTCTAGGCCTTGTATTAGCCGCTTCAACAGGTCCTTTTATCGGATTTGTATTAGCATTCATCTTCTTCTTAATTTGCTTTAGAAAGCAAATAAGCATCAAAAGAGTAGGGATAATATTACTATTATATATTCTTACATTCTTTGCACATGATTCTTATCAAGATTTGAAATTTAATTCTCAAATTGATAAAAATTATAATATAAAAGATGAAATAACAGAAATAATAAAAAACGACGAACCACAAGATATAAATAGAGTGGGGAACGGAAGATTTGAAATATGGATAAATAGTTTACCACTTATTAAAGATTACTTTTTATTAGGATCAGGACCAGATACATTTTTATTTGTATATAAAGCTGGAATAGTAGATAAAGCTCATAATGTATATTTGCAAATGCTAATAACAACAGGAATAATTTCTTTAGGATTATTTTTATTAATATTATTCATTTTATTTATAAATAGTATTAGGGTAGAGGAGAGCCTTACAATTTCTTTACTTATAGCTTTTATTGGTTACTCTATCCAAGCTTTTGCAAATATTAGTACAATCGATGTAGCACCTGTTTATTTTATATTAACTGGATTATTATATTATAAAAATAAAAAATTAATTAATAAAACTGAATTTTAAAAAAAGGGGACTTCCCCTTTTTTCTTTTTCCCTACTTTATT
>CAJGDV010000100.1 GCA_904502155.1 uncultured Bacilli bacterium | reverse complement strand
GCTAATTTAGCACTTAATATTAATGGAAATATGAACATAGAATTTACTAGAGTATCTAGTTATAAAAATGCTACTGAATCATCTGGTAATATTGAAGTTAAATTAGATATTGCTAAAGATTTAACTGGTAAAAACATTTTAATTGTTGAAGATATTATAGACTCAGGTAGAACATTAAAATATTTAAAAGAAGAATATTTAAATAGAAATGCAAACGATGTGAAAATTATGACTTTACTTGATAAACCATCTAGAAGAGTAGTAGATGTTGATGTAGATTATGTTGGCTTTACAATAGAAGATAAATTTGTAGTGGGATATGGATTAGATAATTGTGACAAATTACGTGAACTTCCATATATAGGGTATATAGAACAATGAAAATAGCTTTAATTTTATGTGATGGATTTGAAGATATTGAAGCACTTGGAACTAAGGATATTTTAAATAGAGCTGGCATAGAAGTAACATTGTTTGGAGAAACAGAAATAGTTAGAACAAGTCATAATACTAGAATTTTATCAGATGAATTAATTTCTGATAAAATATTAACTTATGATGCCATTATTTTACCAGGTGGACTTCCAGGAGCCATAAATATAAAAAACAATAATAATATTATTAAATATTTACAAAAAATGAATAATGAAGGAAAACTTATTGCTGCAATATGTGCTGCACCTTTAGTTTTAAAACATGCTGATGTTTTATTAAATAAAAAAGCAACAATCTATCCTGATGATGAATTTATAAATTTATTAGGAGTTAATTATTTAAATGAACCATTAATTGTAGATAGAAATATAATTACTGCAGCAGGTCCTGCAGTAACATTTAATTTTGCTTTTGCTATTTTAGAATATTTTAATATTGATTATACTGATATAAAAAAAGGAATGTTATTTGAATAATATTTCTTTTTTTTTATATAATTTATTGGTGATAAAATGTTTTTTAATAAAATACATTATAAAATTAATACTGTTATTTTAGGTGTGATTTTTTTGTTTTTGTTAGTTTTATTAAAAGTATTTTATATTCAAGTAATTGATTATGGTAAATTATCAAATTTAGCAGATTCTTTGTGGAATCGTAATCTTCCTATTGAATCTAATAGGGGAATTATAACTGACCGAAACGGAGTAGTTTTAGCAGGAAACTTAACAACTTCCTCATTAATTGTTATACCTAATCAAATTAAAAACAAAGAAGAAGTAGCAACAAAATTAAGCGAGATATTAAATGTTAGTTATGATGAAATGTACAAGCATATTAGTAAAAAAACATCAATGGAAAGAATACATCCAGAAGGTAGAAGACTTAGCTATGATATAGCAGAAAAAATTACCAACTTAAAGATAGATGGAGTTTATTTAGTAAGAGAAACAAAAAGAGACTATGTTTATGATAAACTATTATCTCATACACTAGGTTTTGTTGGTATAGATAATCAAGGTTTAAGTGGACTAGAATTAGAATATAACCAATATTTAACAGGTGAATATGGTGCAATCAAATATATAAGTGATGCTAAAGGAAATACATTATCAAACCAAACTTTTTATGAACCACCACAAGATGGAATAAATATTACTTTAACAATTAATTATGATATTCAAAAAACATTAGAAAGAGAACTTGATAATGCTGTACTAAAATATAACCCAGAACATGCTTTAGGTATTGTAATGGATCCTAATACTGGTGAAATACTAGCGCTTTCAAGTAGACCTAATTTCTCTCCATCAAATTATCAAGATTATACTGTTGAAGAAATAAATCGTAATCTTCCAATATGGATGACATATGAACCTGGTTCAACTTTTAAAATTATAACTTTAGCTGCATCATTAGAAGAACACACTATTGATTTAGAAAAAGACCATTATCATGATTCAGGAAGTATTCATGTTGAAAATGCTAGAATAAAATGTTGGAAAGCAGGAGGACATGGAAGTCAAAATTATTTACAAGTTGTTCAAAACTCTTGTAATCCTGGTTTTGTTGTTATGGGACAAAAATTAGGTAAAGAAAAATTGTTTGATTATATTCATAAATTTGGATTTGGTAAAAAGACAGGAATAGATTTAAATGGTGAAGCTAGTGGTATTTTATTTAATCTTGATAATGTAGGTCCTGTAGAACTTGCTACAACATCTTTTGGTCAAGGTGTTAGTGTAACACCTATTCAACAAATAACAGCTGTTTCAGCAACTATAAATGGTGGATATTTGTTAAAACCTTATATTGTTAAAACATTAAATGAACCAACAACTAATTCTGTGATTGAAAACTTTGAACCAAAAGTAGTTCGTAAAGTTATTTCTAATAATACAAGCGAAAAAGTAAGATATGCACTTGAACATGTTGTTAGCTTAGGTAGTGGTAGAAATGCATATATTGAAAATTATAGAGTAGGAGGCAAAACCGGAACAGCACAAAAAGTAAAAGATGGTAGATATATGGTTGGAAATTATATAACATCATTTATTGGATTTATGCCTGCAAATAATCCGGAAGTAATAGTTTATATTGCTATTGATAATGCCAAAGGAATTACGCAGTATGGAGGAACTGTTGCAGCTCCAATTGCAAGAAATGTGCTATTAGATTGCATTGATATACTAGATATAAAAAAACAAAAAGAGGGTATTGAAAAAACATATAATTATTATGATAGGAAGTTTGCTACCGTTCCAAATGTTACTGGCAAGAATATTAATGATGCTATGAAAAATTTAAAAAGTTTTAAAGTTGAAATTACTGGTGAAGGAGAAAAGGTACTTTATCAATCTCCTAGTGATGGAACTACTTTATATGAAGGAGATCAAATAAGATTAATGCTAGGACAATAATAATATTGTTATCATAAATTATTTGATATAATTTATAATAGGTGGTAGTATATAAAAAAAGGATTTACTTTAATTGAATTATTAGCAGTTATTTTAATTTTATGAAGTACTTCGTTAATAGCTATTCCAACTGTAAATAATATAATTAAAGAAGCACGAGTTGTAGTTTTTTAACAAGTAGTAATAATATGATGAGTAAATAGAACAAGACTGTCAAACAAGTCTTTTAAAAGGAGGAAATCCAACATTATCGTATACTTTTTCTAATCAAGAATCGAGTTTAGAAATAGAAATAAAAGGTACTCTCCTGATGATGGATATGTGCTTTTGAATAAGGAATGTACGATTATGGATTATTATTTAAGTGATAATAATACATATTCTAATGGCGAAGATGTTAGAAAAGATTATATGCTTAAAGTTCCATCTGAAGAGTCATCTTCAATTTTTAAGTCTATGTATAATACTTTTCAAGTAAGCATTTTTTACAAAATACGAAAAATATTTTTGAAAAAGCTGACTGATAAAGGAGGTAAATTATGGATTTAGTTAGAAGTGGTTCGAAAAGAATATATATTCATTCACATCATAGATGTATTGGTGATCCAGAAAATGAACCATATGTTCATGTAGAAGACACAAATGGTTCTAATTCATATTCTCTATCTACTGGTGAATTACTTCAATCATCGAGAGATATTGATGGTTTTATGAACAATACTATCGTTATAAATACTCATGGCTAGATAAATGGGATGATTTAATAGTAGATTGGAATTTAGATTTAAATTTAGAATTTGAAGAAAAACAATTAGTAAAAAAGAAATAAGGGATATAGCATGAAAATAAAAAATAGAAGCAGTATTTTTATTATTGAAGATAATCAAGATATTTATTTATATAATTATTTTATAGATAATTTTAATGTAACGGATGATATAGATGAATATGTTTATAATGATAATGAAATAACATTTTCAGATGGTTTTAAACATATAATAGATAGAAAACGTTTTAAAAAATTAAATGATAAATTTACAAAATCTAAAAATTATTATGATATTATCATTAATAGGATTAAAAAATTTGATAAGTATTTAATAATTTATTTTTCAAACAATGATGTAAAAATAATAAATAGTGAGATTTTAAATATAAATGATTTCGAAATAGATATTGATAAAATAGTTAGTGATAATAAGATATATACTGCTAGTGATTTATATGATAATGGATTATTTTTATATGTTGATGATTTTAATACACCTTATATTATTAACATGTTTTATTATGATGAAAATAATATTTATGCTCTTTTTGAAAACGGTATAAAAAAACATTATGATGTAACAAATCATACCAAAAAAGGTATACTAGTAGATAAAGATTGTTATGAACAAATCTATAAATATGGAACAAGAGTTAATTAATAAAAATCAATTATATATTTTATTT
>CAJGDV010000099.1 GCA_904502155.1 uncultured Bacilli bacterium | reverse complement strand
GATTGTACTTGATTCCACTGAATAAGACTATCATAAGACATTATAGCTGGATAAAAGGCTTGTTGTATTATTAATAATATTATTATTGGTAATAAGAAGAAAAGTATATTTTTAATTTTATTTTTCATTTGTTACCTCTATATAACTATTTTCATTAATTTTCTTCTTATTTTTTTTAAATTTATCATTACAATTATGTACAAGTAAATAATTATAATATTTAAATATTTCTTCATTAATATTTTGATTGTGTTTTTCTTTATAGTGTTTATTTTTAATTGTTATATGTGTGTATATCATTAAAAAAATAATTGTTATTGGTATAAGTTGCATGTTATCTCTCCTCTAGAAGTTTTATCCAATCTTTTTTTACATTTTTTAATAAATACCTTTGACAGTTTTGATAGTTTTCTTCACCAATTTTAAGCATTTCTTTTTTGTTATCAAGTAATTCTTTTATTTTGTTTGCCATTTCTTCTTTATTTCTATTTGTTATAAGTAATTCTTTTTGTTTTATTAAGTCTTTAGCGCCTTCTGCTGAATCAAATGCTATACATGGTAAGCCATAACTCATTGCCTCAACTAGAACAAGACCAAATGACTCAGTATGTGATGTCATAACATATAATGAATCATTTCTTATTATTTCATCTATTGCTTCTTTGGATTTAAAACCATGCATAGTAATATTATTATTAAGATTTAAATTATTAATTTTTGATTGCAATGCCTTATGTAGTTTTCCTCCACCAATAAGATCTAAATGAATATCTTTAATATCTCTTCTTAAAATTCCTATAACATCAATAAGTTCATCAAAACCTTTTTCAGAAGATAATCGTCCAATTGATATTAAATTATGATTAATATTTTTAAGTGGTTTATCATTTATTTCATCTAAAACATTTGGAATCCATACACATTTGACATTATTTATTTTTTCTTCATAGAATTTTTTTAAATTTTCTGAAACTAAAATAAAATAATCAAATCCTTTAATAGAGTTAATAACTTTATTAATATATTTTTTATTATTATTATGATGATTATGTTCTGAAGCAATTTTTATAATCCCTTCTTTAGCATATTTACCTACTAATTTATTATGAAAATCTCTTGTTGTAATAATATAATCAGAATCAATTTTTTGTATAGCTTCTATATTTAATTTAGTTTTATTTTTTAACATTTTTATATTTCTAAATAAATAATTAAATCCTTTTTTTATTTGAAAGAATCTAAATGCTTCGCTCATTTCTTCTTTTCTTGGTTTGTCATTTATTAAGTATTCTATTTCTACTCTATCACTAAAATTAAATGCTGGATATTCAGTTGTTTTATATGTACTAATTATTTTAATTTTATAATCTTTATCTAACATTTTACATAAACTTGCTAAATATTTTTCAATTCCTCCATAGCCTAGATGTAATGCTAATATTGTTATTGTTTTCATACTATCACCATTATAATAATAGCATAAAAAAAAGAATATTTCTATTCTTCCGGTATTATTTTATATATTATTTTTTCTATTTTATCATTTTTGTTTTTATCACTTCTTAATGTTTTATCCCAAAATCCTTTTGCAGTTGATAACTCTTTATATGCTTTTACATATTTTTCATTTTCATCTCTTACTTTAGAATCTTTAAAGTATTCCATTTGTTCTTTAGTAAGTGTTCTGCCTTTGTTATCAGTTTTGATTTCTTCAACAAAAAAAGAACTGTCTAATAGTTCTTTTCTATTTCTATTCCTTTTAATATCACTTTGTTTTTGTTTACTGTCTTGTTTTTTATTGACACTAGGTAATTCATCATCACTTGTTGTTGTTTCTCTGTTTTTAATCCAGACATTACTGAATTTACTGTCATTCTGTCCGCCCCTTGTTGTTTCAATTCCTTTATTAAATTTATCTGCATTTCTGTTAGTTTCATTTATATCGACCTCATCATAATAATCGGCAACATTGTAGGTTTTTAGAACTTTAAAATCGTTGTAATTTTTATAATATACCATATATATTTTATCTGATAATATTACATTATTAATTCCTGGTGTAATATCTATAGTGCTGTCAACTATATGTGCCAACTTCCCATATTCTTTTTTAGGAAGCACCAATTCGTCAATGTTATTATACTCTTTTTGATTAAAATTGCCAACTTCAGTAAAACTAAAACAAGTTTCATCTTTTATCCATTCATCTGCATTTTTATATTTACCAACATAAAAATCATAAATACCATTTGCATTAAACACTCTATCTATCATACTTTTAACTTCTGACATAGACATAACATTGTTTGCTAGATTATTTGGTTTTTTGCTAGTTGGTTTTTCTTCTATTTGTTGTCTTATTTCTTTGGATTTGACAATATTGTTATCCTGTGATAGATTATTTACTGAAGAAAGCAATTCACCCGCCTTGCTTCCACTTATGTGTGGCAAGGTTGAATCGCTTTCTTTTTTTGTATCTTTATTTGATATAAATTCCAATTGATGATAATAATATTTGTCATCCACTATTTTGTTATTAACAAATTCTTTTATAACAACTCTTATCAAAGCTTTTTTACCATCATAACTAACAGGCGTAAAAGAATGATGAAATAATATCCCATCATTGTTTATGTTTTATTGTTGTTTTCTTCTATAGAATGTTTAACATATATAATGGATTTGACAGTATTGTTAGATTGTGGTATATTCTTTACAGAAAAAGCACTTAAGCTTCCGAATTGCACGGAAGGTTTCGTGCTTTTTTTGTTATCATACACTTTGATTAAAAATCCTTTTTTTACTTGATTGTTAAAATAGTGTTATGGATTTGACAGTATTGTTAGACTGTGATATATTATTAAGCAATGAACTGAGTTCGGAATCACCGCTTTCTTCGGAAAGCACAATTCCGTCTTGGTTCATTTTTTGTTGTAATAAATTATTTAATGAATTATTTGGTTTAATTCCTTTAATATCGTAAGCATATTTATTACCATTATTTGTGATAGCATAAAAAAAAGGATATTTCTATCCTTTTTATTTTATATGTATCTTTTCTATTTCATCATTTTGATATAAATCAATTAATTCATCTATTAGACTTTCTTGAGAATATTTATCAAAAACATATTTATTTAATTTCTTTGCATCGTATTTAGTATTGAATACTTTTAAGATATCAGCTGCTAATTCTTTTTCATTATCAACTGTAAAAATCATACCTACTTCATCATTAATAATTTCTGGAAGTCCTCCTTGATTAGATGCTATTACTGGTGTTCCGCATGCTAATGCTTCTACCGCAACTAAACCAAATGCTTCTACTCTTGATGGTACAATTGATACATCTGCAATGTTATAAATATCTCTTAAAGTATCATGTGTTTGATTTCCTAAAAAGTAAGTATTTTTTAATCCTAATTCATCTTTTAAACTATTTAATTCATTAAACAGTTCACCATTACCTGAAATTAGTGTTAATGTTTTACCATCATCATAAAGTTTATTAGCTTTTAATAAAGTATCTATACCTTTTATTTTTGTAAGTTTTCCTGCAAAACAAACAATTTTATCATATTTGTTTTCAATATTAAATCTTGCAAGTATTTCTTCTTTTTTAGCATTTTCATCAATATAAAATTTTTCTGGATTATATCCATTTTTCATTAAACATACTCTTTCTTCTTCAATATCAAATAATGTTTCAACTAATTTTTTATTGTCGTTTGAAATAGTAATAATTTTATCACATTTATCAACTGCATTATTTGTATATGAATGAAATTTAGTATCTTTTTGATGTCCTATAATATCTGTACCATGCGCTGTAATAATTGTTTTAATGCCTGTATCAGCTGCAATACTTGATAATATCCAAATATGTCCAGCATGGATTATATCAGGCTTATTTGTCTTGATTTCTTCGTTTATAGCCTTTCTAAATGCATCTTCGTACATTTTAATTTGAGCGTCTGTTAAATCGTAAAAATTTACGATACTTTCTGGATGTGTTGTAAAGCAAGGAAAATTAAAATCTAATTGTCCTTCTATTATTTCGTCTTTTTTAAAGAACACAGGATGCATTTTAACGCCTTCCATTTGTAAATAATTAGTTTTATTTTCAGGCATTATAACTGTAACTTCATGTCCTTTTTTTGCTAAAAATTTAGCAATATTTTGAGTATAAACTCCACTTCCTGAACCTTCAAGTGGGAAGTGATTGATTAATAATATCTTCATAACAACTCTCCTCCGCTAGATATAATATCATATTTTTAATATATGTCAATTCTAACACAAAAAAAAGGATATTTCTATCCTT
>CAJGDV010000098.1 GCA_904502155.1 uncultured Bacilli bacterium | reverse complement strand
ATAAAACCATAAAAAGAGCCTAAAATAAGGCTATTTAAAGCTATAAATATAGCAAGTGGTAATATTGGTATAATTGACTCTAATACAATTAAAATAGAGCATGTAAAAAGCATTAAAACCGGATCTAATGAATTAATATAACTAATTAAAGAATCTATCATATAATATCTAATATTTTATCTAATTTATCTATAACTATAAAACCTTTACCATGTAATTTTTCAGAAAATCTAATTGCAATACCGCCTTTTTCTTGCCATTCCTCTAAGTTACCAGCATAATCATCGATTAAAATAGAATCTTCTACATGAACCATTTCTGTCTTAGAAAGTTCCCTTGGAACTGGAATAATTGTTATATCTTTAAAATATTTTCTAATAAATTTTATTTTTTCAACAGCCTCGTGTAATGAATTAACATGAGTTAAAATAGAAATTTCAAACTTTTCACTTTCTATAATTTTTTCAATGCATTCTATACCATTATTAATTATTTTAGATTTTTTTAAAAGTTGAATCCAATCTAAATTTTTATAGTAATCACGTACTTCTTTTTGATTATCTTGATTAATATTTTTATCAATCATATCTTGATATGTAATTTCAATCGTATTCATAATTACTCCATCAAAATCAATGTATAAATTTTTCATAACTTAACCTCCTTGTTATAGTAAATTAATTATAGTATAAAGGAAAAAAAGAGTCAACAAAAAAAATAGTCTATAAGACTATTTTAAAGCATCGATTAATTCAGCTTTTTTCATTGCAGAAGCACCTTTAACGTCTTTAGCTTTTGCTAATTCTCTTAATTCAGCAACAGTCATAGAATTTAAATCTTTAGCTTCTTCTTTTTTTTCAGCTTTAACTTCTTTTTTAGCTTTTGGAGCTTCAGCTTTTAAATCTCCATTTAAAGCATCTTTAGCTAATTTTACTAATTCAGCGAAAGCAGCTGGATTTTCAATAGCTAATTCACTTAACATTTTTCTGTTAATTTCGATTCCAGCAACAGCTAAACCATTGATGAATTTAGAATAACTGATTTCGTTTTCACGACAAGCAGCATTGATTCTTGTAATCCATAATTTTCTGAAATCTCTTTTCTTTTGTCTTCTATCTCTATATGCATATTTTCCTGAATGCATAACTTGTTCATTTGCAGTTTTAAATAATCTATGTTTACTTCCAAAGTAACCTTTAGCTTGTTTTAAAACTTTTTTATGTCTTGCACGACTAATTGTTCCACCTTTAACTCTTGGCATAATATTCCTCCTAATTTCTAATTCTTAATTAAATAATATTTTTTAATCTTTTGTAATCTGATTTGTTTAATGCAGAAGCACTTCTTCCGTTACGATTTGAAGCTGCATTTTTCTTTCCTGTGTTATGTCTAGTTCCTGGATGACCAATTTTAATAGATCCACCAGAACGAACGTTTAAAACTTTTTTAGTTCCTTTATGTGTTTTTAATTTTGGCATAATATTCCTCCTATTTTTCTTTTTTCGGCATAAGTATCATATTCATGTAACGACCTTCTAATTTAGGTTGTTGTTCTATTTCTGCAATTTCACTAACTGCATTTGCAAAACGAAGTAATACATCTTTTCCTAATTCAGGGTGAGCCATTTCTCTACCTTTGAATTTAATAGATACTTTAACTTTATGACCTTTTTCTAAGTATTTACTTGAATTACGAACACGAGTATCAAAATCATGAACATCAATTGTAACTGACAAACGATATTCTTTCATTTCTAAATTTGATTCTCTTTGTTTTTTTAAATTTTCTTTATTTTTCTTTTTAGTTTCATATTTAAATTTATTATAGTCCATAATTTTACATACTGGTGGGTTACCATTAGGATTCATAAGTACTAAATCAAATCCAGCATAATTTGCTATTGTTTGAGCATCTTTAATACCTTTTAAACCTAATTGTTCACCATTTGGTCCTATAACTAATACTTCTTTTGCTCTGATTTGTTCATTAATTAACAAATCTTTTCCTTTAACTGCTATACCGAACACCTCCAATAAAAAAGTGAATACGAATAGTATCCACCTAAAAAACCTTATATTAATATAATTAATAAATGGCATTTTACCCATGACTATTATCATCAGGTGAGAAGTGGATACTTCTTCTTTCCTCTTTGTTCGTTATTGATTATACTAATAATATGCGATTTTGTCAACAAAAATAAGTCTTTTTTTATTTTTTTTGTGCTTTATTTTCACTTTTTGCAAGGAATCCAATAATTTTTTCATAATTTTCTTTATATTTCATTAAAGAAGCTTTTTCTTGTTTCATTTTTTCTATCTCATTATCTTTAGAAATAATAGTTGCTTCTAAATCTTTATTTTTATTTTCTAAATTACTTTTTTCAATTAATAATGCATTTATTTTATCATTTTGTTCATTATTTATAAAATGAAGTCCTTCAATTTCCTCATTTAATTTGTTGATTGTTGCAATTTGTGCTTCTATAGTTTTATCTTTAGAATCATTTCCTTCAATAAGCATGTTAATTTTTGCTATTGCTTGCATTGCTCCATCTTCAACAACATTTTCTTCTTTTTCATCAATTGATAAATTGAAGCCATCAATTATTTCAATTTCTTTCATTTTCTCTTCACCCTTTTTGCTTTTTAAACTTATATATGAACTATACTTTCCAAGTTCAAATACACGCGTGAAAACTACTTTTTCAGGAACATTTAAAACTTCAGCACTCTTTTTAATACTTTTACCATTTGACATATATGTTTGATAAAATTTTTGATCATCTGGTATTAAGAAGTTTGCTATAAATATTTCTCTCATTTCATCATTATCGAATTTTTTTGAATTAATATGTTTTTGAATTAACTCTTCTTTTTCTGCTGTAGTCATATTGTCAATATTCATTTTTTTATGTTCTTGGGCTGCTAATTTTTTTAACTCTTTATACTTCTCTTCTGATAACTTTATACTCATATACCATAACCTCTTTCATTATTACAGTCTAATAATAATATACAATATAATACTTTTTAAATCAAGGCAAAAAACAAAAAAAGAGCATAAAAATTATGCTCTTGAATCGTATTCTCCATCTTTAGTAGAAACGATAATTTTTTCACCTTGTTCAATGAATAATGGTACTCTTACCATTAAACCATTTTCCATATATGCATCTTTACGTGCATTATTAGTAGTATTACCTTTTACAGCTGGTTCAGTATTTTCAACTACATATTCAATTTTATCAGGTAATTCTAATCCTAACATTTCTCCTTGATAATATGTAATCATTACATTTAAACCATCTTTTAAGAATTTAGCATCATTTCCGATTTGTTCTTTTGTAAGTTCACTTTGATCATATGTTTCCATATTCATGAAGTTACAAGTTGTTCCATCAGCATATAAGAATTGCATTTCATGTTTTTCAATCATTGCTTTTTCTAATTTGATACTTGTATTAAAAGTTTTTTCAACTGTAGAACCAGTTCTTAGATTTCTTAATTTAGCTTTAACGAATGCAGCACCTTTTCCTGGTTTAACATGTTGGAATTCTAATACTTGATAAATATTACCTTCGAAAAGGAAAGTCATACCATTTTTTATATCATTAATATTAAACATAAATACCTCCGTTTGATTTTAGACAAAAAGAGTAGTTCATTTTGCTTATAAAATTAGCTACTACTCCTATTATTTTTTTTCTTTATGATTTGTTGATTTTCTACATTTTGGACAGAATTTTTTTAATTCTAAACGTTCAGTAGTATTTCTTTTATTTTTTTCTGTACGATAGTTTTCCATTTTACATTCAGTACATTGAAGAGTAATTCTTTCTCTATTTTCACCTTTTTTTGCCATGCTTTCCCTCCTTTTTCAATACATACGAACATATTATAACAAATAAATCTAAAAAATAAAAGGTTTTTTTTTAAAATTACTATTTAGCTATATTAAAGTATGTATTTGAAATATCAAACGTACTTCTTTTTGTAATAGTTGAAATATAATTATTATTATTTATTATTGATACGTCTGGAGTAATAATTGTAAATGTTATTTTTGGATTATCATAAGGAGCATATCCTACAAATGCTGTTGATATTGTCCCGGTATCTATTTTACCATCTAAATCTGTATCAATAAAACTTTGACTTGTTCCAGTTTTACCAGCTGGTTTATAAATACTATTAATATAATTATAACCTGTTCCGCCAGGTTCTAAAACAGATTGTAATCCTTGTTTAGTTCTATTTATATATATTGGTAAACTATTTACTTTATCAAGTTCAGTTGTTTTATTTTCAAAAATTATTTCATTATTATCATTTTTAATATATTTAACAATATATGGTTTTAACTT
>CAJGDV010000097.1 GCA_904502155.1 uncultured Bacilli bacterium | reverse complement strand
GTTTCTACAGCTGGAACTGGTTCTTCTATAGCAACAGGACCAATTTCTGGCATAGCAACTTCTACAGCAGGAGCTACTTCTGGCATAGCAGGTTCAATAGCTGGAACTGGTTCAACAGCTGGTGCTTCTGGCATAGCTGGTTCTACAGCAGGAACTGGTTCAACAGCTGGTGCTTCTGGCATTACAGGTTCTACAGCTGGAACTGGTTCAACAGCAGGTGTCACTTCTGGCATAGCTGGTTCAACTGGAATTTCAACAGGTGCTACTGGTTCATCAGTTGGAAATTCTTCTAATGCTGGCATAGGTACTTCTACTCCTTCTACAGCAGGTTGTACCGGTATATTATTTTCTACTGGATTTAATTCCCCATTTTCTTTTTTTAATTCTTCATTTTGATTGTTCATAAACGTCCTATCCTTTCTACCTTCTATTATATCATAACATATTTTTATAACTCTTACAATTAATGAATTAAAAAAACAAGATTATTTTCATAATCTTATTTTAAAATGCTATACATTTACCACCATCTTTTTCATTTAATTCACTACATGCTTTTTTAGTATCATCTTTTGAAACATTATTATAATACCAAGAATCATCTGTTGATTTTTCTTTTCTAATTACTAATATTTTAGTACTAGATAGTTCTAATAAAATGCAATTTTCATCTTTATATGCTTCTACAACAGTTTCAATTAAATTTTCTTTTGCTTCATAAACGAAGACACTACTTATTGATTTTAAATCATCATACTTATATTTATAAATATATAAGCCATTAACTGTACCAAATGATCCACTCGATTCATATTGATATGATATAATTCTATTCATTTTAAAACCAATTAATAACGCAATAATTGCAACTAATATTATTTTTCCTTTATTTTTTTTAAAAAAATCTTTTTTAATAGGAATCACAATATTTGTTTGTGTTTCTTGTGGTGCTTGCATTGCCTGATTAGTTACTGGAACATTAGGTTCAGCTGGTTCAACAGCTGGAACTTCAGGCATAACAGGTTCAGCAACAGGAACTTCAGGCATAGATGGTTCAGCAGGAGCCACTTCAGGCATAGCTGGAGCAGCAGCTGGAACTTCAGGCATAGATGGTATAGTTTCTACTGGTGCTGGTTCCGGCATTTTTTCTGGAGCTGGACCAATTTCTGGCATAACAAAATTGTTTTCTATTATATTTTCAGAAACAACTGGCATTTCAGATGTAGGAGAATTTGAAGTAACATTATGAATCTTATCATATTCCATAACTTCTTTAGCACCTACAGGTGGTACATATACTTCATGGTTTTCTTGTTTTAATTCTACATGAGGAATTGGTGTATCATCTTTAGCCGCATTAATATTAACTTTAACACTTGTTCTTATAAAACCTGTTGGATTAAATCCACCTTTATTTTCTAAATTATATACTTGTTCATCAATTTCATGACATCTATTTTTTTCTTCAGGTGTTAAATCTCTTTTATCAATATTAGCTTGTTCTAATATTGTTTTTTTCTCATTTTTTAAAAGTTCTAATTGATTTATAACATTTTCATCCATAATATCCTACCTTTTCTATACTAAATATATCATAACATATTTCTAAAAATCATACAATTTTTTAGGTGGTAAGATGTTAAAAAAAATATTTGATTTACTCTTTTGTGATTTATATATTTTAAGTTGTGCATATTCTAATAATATTTTTCCTGAACCGTTATCTAAAGAAGATGAAAATAAATATATAAATCTAATGCTAGATGGAAATAAAGAAGCAAGAAATATGCTTATTGAACATAATCTTAGATTAGTTGCTCACATAGTTAAAAAATATGATAATAAAAATGAAAATACTGATGATTTAATTAGTATAGGAACAATAGGATTAATAAAAGGAATTGATTCATTTAGTAATAATAGAAATATAAAACTTGCAACCTATGCATCAAGATGTATTGAAAATGAAATATTAATGCATTATAGAACAAATAAAAAAAATAATAAAACAATAAGTTTAAATATGCCTGTAGGATTTGATAAAGATGGTAATGAAATAACATTAGTTGATGTTTTAAAAACTCCAGATATTGATTATGGTGATGAAATACAAAAAAATGAAGACATTAAACTTTTAAAAAAATATTTTAAAAAATTAACTAATACCGAAAGAAATATATTGATAAAAAGATTTGGATTAAATAATACTGAATCTGTTACGCAAAAAGAAATTGCTTCCGATCTTGGTATTTCAAGAAGTTATGTTAGTCGAATTGAAAAAAGAGCAGTTACAAAAATATTAAAAGAATTTATAAAAAAACAAGACTAATCTTGTTTTTTTTGAATTATTATTCCAGATATAAGAAATCCTACAGCCCCTATCATATAACCAACAAAATAAACAGCTTTTATTAAATCTTCTTGTACTTTATAATACATACCTGTCATTAAATATAATGCAGCTAATACATAAAATACAAATGATACTTTATTTGGTGTTTCAATACTTTTTATAGTTTCTTTACATTCATCAAATACTTCTTTAATCATTTCTTTGTCTGTTAGCATTTCTTCATCTTTTTTTGTTCTTTTATCTCCACATTTTGAACAAAAATTACCTTGATATTCTGTTTTGCATTTATCACATTTATATTTAGGCATTTTACTTCTCCTTTACATTTTCTTTAAATTTTTCTAATTTATCTCCTCTTAATACACGACATTTTTTATATTCGTTATAATTTTCTTTTATTTTACACGCCATATTATGGCAATTACCATAGCCACAAGCACCACAATTTATTCCTGGTAAGTATTTCTCTATATCAGATACACTTTCATCTTTGCTATTAAGTTTAGTATCAATAAAAACTATTATTATACCTAAAATTAATGCTGTAGATGTTAAAACGATTATTCCTTGCATTTGCCACACCCCTTACAATTCGTACATTTATTAGTCTTATATAGTACTAATGTTAATAAAAATAATAATACTAAAATAATGTAAGCTATCATATTAAAGTAAATCTCATAAATAATAATGACATAATAAATGCTGTTATTAGTGCTATTGGTGTTCCTTTAAATGATTCAGGAATATTTGTTTGTTCTAATCTTTCTCTAATTGTTGAGAAAACATAAATTACTAATGTGAATCCTAAAGAAGATCCTATACTGTAAACTAAAACTTCTAATATATTATATTCATTAGTAATATTTAATAATGTTATACCAAGTACAGCACAATTTGTTGTGATAAGAGGTAAATATAGTCCTAGTGTTTTATGAATATTTTTAAAATATTTTTTTAATACTATATCAAGTATTTGTACTACTGATGATATTACTAAAATAAACATTATAGTTTTAAGATATTCTGTATTAGTTGGAACTAATACAAAATTATAAAGTAAGTATGTAATAACACTTGAAAGTGTTATTACAAATGTTACAGAAAGGCCCATATGAAGGGCATTTTTTTCGCTTTTGCTTGTTCCCATAAATGGACATATTCCTAAAAATTTATTAAGAACAATATTTTGGGTAAGTAAACTTGTCACAAATAAATTAATTAGTGTCATTTTTTTTACCTCCTATTTTATTAAATAATGCTATTAGCATACCTAAAACAAGAAAACTTCCTGCAGGTGATACTAATATTTGCATTGGTAATATATTACTATTTGGTAGTATATTTGTATAAATAGCTCTATATCCTGTAATAGATGAAATACTATCCATTAAAGTAATTGTATTAGTACCTAATACTTCTCTTATTAGAGCTATTAATGATATTGCTAAAGTAAAACCTAATCCAACACCAATTGCATCTAAAATACTATTTTTAACACTTTCTTTTGATGCAACCTCAATTGCTCTACCTAAAACAATACAATTAACAACAATAAGTGGTAAATAAATACCTAATGCTTCATATAGATTTGGTATATATTTTTCTAATAATATTTCTAATGTTGTAACAAATGTTCCAATAATTAGAATAAATACCGGAATCTTAACATTTTCATTAACATGCTTTTTTATTATGGAAACAATAATATTACTAAATAATAATACTATCATCACACATAATCCCATTAAATAAGCATTTTCAAATTTAGTTGTTACAGCTAATGCTGGACATAATCCTAAAAGTAAAACAAATGTAGGATTTTCACTTATTATCCCTTTTAATATTCTTTTCATTATAAACCTCCTACAATATATAAAATTACACTACATATAAAGGCTGTTAATGTTATTACAATTATACTTTTATAATTATCCTTCATTATAAACCTCCAATGTTTTTTTGATAATTTCTTTTAATGATGTTGATGATATAGTAGCACCACTTATTGTATCAATATCATTATTTTTTATTAAGTCTTTAATATATCCTTCTTCTAAATACATAGGACATGTATAGTAGTGGTTTGTTTTTTCTTTTGATATACAAGTGTCATCAAATTCTAAAAGTTCTAAATTTGTTACTTTACCATCTACAATAGTAACATT
>CAJGDV010000096.1 GCA_904502155.1 uncultured Bacilli bacterium | reverse complement strand
CTTCTAATTATTTTTGGTATAATTATTTTTATTTACCGCTTTTATAAGAAAAAAAAGACAAACTTTTAGTAGTTTGTTTTTTATTGATAATTATTAAATCTTATGTTACAATTTTTATGATAAAGGAGGTTAGATTTATGAAAAAATTAGAAAATAGAATAGCTATAGTTACAGGTGCTGCTAATGGTATGGGAAAAGCTACTTGTAAAAAAATGGCTGAATATGGTGCTAAAGTAACTATGATAGATTTCTTGCCAGAAGTACTTACTTATGCTGAAGAATTAAGAAATGAAGGATATGAAGTAGCAGGATATCAAGCTGATGTACGTGAAGCTGAAAAATTAAAGGAAATCTATAAAGAAGTATTTGAAAAATATGGTAGAATTGATGCACTTGTTAATGCAGCAGGTGTTGCAGTTTTCACAGATTTTACAGATGATAGTATTGATGCTGAAGCTCATAGAGAAATTGATATTAATTATTTTGGAGTATGGAATTCATGCCGTGCTGCTGCTCCATATATGAAAGAAGCAAAATATGGTAAAATTGTAAATTTCTCATCAGTAACAGGAGTTATGGTATGTGATCCAGGATCATCTGCTTATGCTGGAACAAAAGGAGCTGTTATGGCCTTTACAAAAGCATTAGCATCAGAACTAGCATCAAGTAATATTACAGTAAATGCAATTCTTCCTGGAGTAATTGATACTCCAATGGTTCGAAAAGTTTATGAAGGTATAGAAGGTGGAGTAGATGCAGCACTAGATGCAGCTGCAAAAGCTATCCCAATGGGACGTATAGGAAGACCTGAAGAAGTTGCTGAAGTAGCTTGTTTCTTAACTTCAGATGAATCAAGTTATGTAACTGGACATGGTCTAGTAATTGATGGTGGAAGTACACTACCAGAATCATTTGTATAAACAAATCTATTATTAGATTTGTTTTTTTGCAATAAAAAAACTCAGAATAATCTGAGTTATGCTCTAATGGAGCCTGTGAGGTTTCAATAACAACCTTTCTGAAATGATTGTATCATAGATTATTTAATTATACAATTGCTTCTTTCATTAAATCATTTAAAACATCAATAGCTTCAATTTTGTAAGTAAATGCATTATTCTCTAATAATACATCAAGTTCGGTAACTATATATTTCAATTGCTCCATATTAATTTTACCACCTATATAATAAATATCATCAATAATTAAGCATCGTAATAAAGATTGATTATACTCTGTGTTTATAAATTCTTTTTGTTTATTTCCTATTTCTTTATAATACTCTAGTTCATGTTCTGATATATCTCTTAACAATTTTATATCAAATAATGTATTAAATGAATCTATATATTTTTGAGTTTCTTTTACATATTTATTTAATTCTTTTAACCAATTTAACAATTGCTTTAATGCTATTTTTAAAAAGTGATCATCCGCTAGTCTTTGAACTTGGTCTAAATAAATTTCAGAATTCATATTTTGTTCAATTCTTTTTATTTGACTTAAAACAGTTTTAGACCACCATTGACTTTTTACAATAATTAAAGGTATAGGTACTATTTGTTCTTTTTTCATATTCACTTCCTCGTTCCACATTAATATTTTAATTTGAATTTCTTTTAATACTTAATAAACCTTCTAAAATTAATGGAATAATAATTACTGAAATTAATGTTTCGTATATAGACGTCAAAAGTTCACTATACGAGCTATCTATTTTCATAATTATATATACTATTATCAAAGAAAAAATAATTGATAATTTTGCTATGATACTAAGAATCTTATCTAGTGGAATATCTTTTATATTTCTTAGCATATAATATGGGAAAATAAGTATCAGCGTAAACAATCCAACAAAAAATGAAATAACGTATGAAAGATAACACAAAAGAAATTTACTAATTTTTATAAATATATTTTTATCGGTCTTTAATTTTAATAAATGACTAGATTCATTTTCTTTTTTTATATTAATATTTGAAATTTTATTCATTAGGTGTGTAACTGCAAATTTTAAAATATAATATATATTTAAAAATATACAATATGTAAATGTAAATGAAAGTATAAGCAATGAAATTACATAAATTATTTGTGCAGAATCATTATTTAATGATGTAATATCTGAATTTGCAGTAAATGAAAATATGATAGAAAAATAATAGTAAAATCCTGATATGATTATTAAAAAATGTTCAGGAATATCTACTACATAGATATTATCTTTTATATCTAAAATTGGCACTATATAAATGCAATAAAAATAGTAAAGAAACGTTAATATAATAGCATATTTAAAAAATGTTGGAAAAATAAAAATTATAATTAAAATTGTTAAAATAGCTACATTTTGTATTACTTGTTCAATATTTTGTATTTTAAATATGTTTTTAATAGGATTTCTATTTTTTATTGAATGATATCCAATTATTAAAATGTTTACTAAGCTTAAAACAATAATAAAAATATTTAATTTATTCCATTCATTAAAAAAAGATATAATTGATTTTGTAAATTCAAAGTTCATATTTTCTCCTCCTCGTATAAAATATTACTTAATATTATAACATAACTGATAATTTAAATTTAATGTTTAAATTAAACATTGGAAATAAATTGGAAAAACTCCAACTCAATCTCCAATAAGAGTATAGAGTATAAGAGTATAAGATATAATATATGTGTGTATATATAAACACGCAATAGCATAAATTAGATTTTTATGATATAATCAAATTGTAAGGAAGTGATTTTGTGAATGAATTAACTGATAAAATGATAACAAACGAACTTAAAGATGCAGCTTTTATGCAAAACGAAAATACTTTAATAATTGTTTTAATGGTTGGATTTTTAATTGTGCTAGGTGCTATATTTATTTTTTCAAAAAATGAAAGACAAAAATTTGCTAGTTTGGGAATATTAATTTTGTTTGAAATACTTGGTTTTATGGTTATTGGAAATAATAATTTCATGAAAAATGCTGTCAATAATGGTGAATGGATTGTTATAACTGATACAGTAGAAAGAGTAATGGAATCCACTGATGATGATGGTGATACAAGTTATTTTATGGTTTTAGAAAAAACAGGTAGAGCTTCATTAGATAGTAGCTACGAAGCATCTCGTTATTCTACTGGTGATGAAGTTTATGTAGTAGTGGTAATGAAAAATGGTGAATATAAAAGAACTGGTGTTGTATATCCTTCTACTTACTATTATACTGGTAGTCATTAAAAAGAAATTTACAGAATTAAAAGTCAAGAGCGTAGCTTTGTATACTCTTGACTTTTTTTCTTTAAATATAATGTTATTTCAAACAACATTTTTTGTTGGTTGTTACTAATTATTATTTTTTAATAATGTACATCATTTTTATATAAATGTACCTAATGTTATTAATAACTGTACATTATTTATGCTTGTATTTATTAGCTATTTAAATAATTGTGTACAATTCTTTGTACAATTTTGAAGGTGCAAAATAAGAAATGACGGCATATAGAAGTCTTTATTTATATAATAAATGAAAACTGATGCCAGGCAACATCTTATGCCCATATATTAAAAAATAAGATTTTTATATAAAATGTGTACATAAAAAGAGTTAAACATTTTGTTTAGCTCTTTCAAATAATATTAATGAATCTATAAATTTCTTGTTATCTATAACCATCATTAAATTAATATTTAAATCTTTAAATTTATTTAAAATTAAATCTATTGTTTTTCTATCTTGTGTATAGTTTTTAGTTAATTCGTTATATGAAAATATTTCATAATCTTTTTCTAAATTCAATTTGTTTATATCTTCTTTATTACATATTCCTAAATATTTTATGTTTTGATATTTGTTTTTAAACTTATCTAATAAATATTCAGACATATTATAAAATTTATTTTGCAAGAATTCATTGTTAAAATTAATATTTTCAATTCTAATATTATAGTCTTCATCAATACTTACATCTATATACTTAATAAATGAGCTTATAACGTCCTTTTTAGCTTCTCTTGATAAAATATTCCATACTGGGTTAATTCCTTCAATATCAGCTATATTTTTATCATTATAAAGTGATATTAGATCTTTATTATAATTTAAAGTTATACCAGATTCCATTTTACTTTTCTTTTTTTCTAATTCTTTTCTTTCTGATGCTAAAGTATTTAATCTATTAGTTAATGCATCAGATTGAATTTGACTTGTTAAGTAAAAATCTAATAATTTATTTTCGTCATTTTTAATTTTAGTTAAAGCACCTTTAATTTTTTCTATATCATCTTTATTATCTATCATTGGAAAGTTTAAAGAATAATTACTTAATAATGCTATGCCTGATAAATCATTTAAAACATTAACAAGTTCTTTTTCAATTTTACTTGCGTTATAAACAATTCCTTTTTTACTACAACTTTTATTTAAACATCTAACATAGTAATTATATTTAATCTTTTTATTTTGATGTTTAACAGTTAAAAATGAACTCATTAATTCATGACATTCAGGACATCTAATAACTCTATGAAAGATATGAATATGTTCACCATAATTTCCGTGACTATATTTATCTTTTTGATTTTGGCATTTTT
>CAJGDV010000095.1 GCA_904502155.1 uncultured Bacilli bacterium | reverse complement strand
TAATCTTTATCATTTTCCATATAATATTTTATATCTTCTTCTGATATTTCATTCATTATAACTTTTGTTGTTTGATGATCTGTTAGTATTCTATCTTTTTCAGTATCAATTAGACATACTCCTGTAATAATTTTTGTTTCATTATTTGAAGCATCTCTTAAGTTTTGTTCTGCTTCTTCTTTTGTTTTTGGTTTTTCTACTATTTTACCGTTTATATAAACAATTGTATCAAGTCCTAAAACAATTCCTTCTCCTACTTTATTTGCAGCATTTAAAGCTTTTTGACGAGCTAAAAAACTTGCATATTCACAAGGGTTTTCTAAATTACATTCTTCTTCATATTCGTTATTAATCATTTCATGTTTTAGACAAACTTTGTTTAAAATTCCACTTTTAAATTTACTTGTTGTTGCAATATATAATTTCATAAAATCACCAAAAATATTATAACAAAAAAAAGCATATTATATAATGCTTTTTACTAAATTAACACTTTTTTCTTGTTCTTCTTTATAATATTCTTTAATATCTTCAGTATTAATAAGACGATATTCGTCACAAATATCATTAACAATTTTTTCTAAATCAACACGGCTTAACATATCAAGATATACTCTTAATCTTGGATACATATTAAATACTTTATCCATATTAGCTTTATTAAGTTCAATATCATTTATACCGTTATAATAAGTTTTATAATAATTTCCTGCCATAGATGAAGTATAGTCATAAAGTGGTGCTAGTTTATATCCATCGTTATTTTTTTCAAGTAAAATATTTACATCAGCTCTATCCATTTGTCTCATATAAATATCAATTGCATACATTTTTAAAATATCGTTTTCTAATTTTTCATAATTATCAGGTTTTAAGATTCTTTTAAATAATTGTAATTTATCAATATCACTATATGAAAAAATTTGACTAGGATTACAATAAACTTTTCCTTGCTCTTTAAAGTTTTCACTCATATTTACTACTTGACCATTTTTTATACCTAAAATATTATGTGATGTAGGAAGCCACATTTTTTTAGCTAAAGCTTCTCCTACTTGTTCATTTAAAACTCTTTGTTGTTTAACATAGTAATATTTACCTTGTACTAAAGCCCAGTTTTGTAATCTATGAGCTTCAAATTTATCATAATTTAAGTTTTTTAACCATTTCTCTTTTCCATTATAAAAATCATGTTTATCTAAAAGCACAACTTTCATATCTGGATTTATTGTTTTTTGTAACATAGTTACTACCCCCTCTTAATTGCGTATATTATACTACAAATTATTCTTTTTGTAAAATTAAGCTCTGTATATTTTATTTATTAATTTTCTTCCTTCTTTAAATTTTTCATTATAAAATTTTTCATTTGTTTTATCTAGTTTAATATCATTATTTTTTAAATTTTCTTTTAAAAGATCTAAATAATCAGTATTATAAATAATATCTAAATAATCTTCTATTTCAGGATAATTATCTTTGAATTTAGATAATTCTTTATTATTAAAATTAAGATTAAATAATGCGTTATTATAATTTTTATATGAATCAGCATTAGCAAAATATGAACAAGAATAATCATAAAGTGGTGCTAATGATATTTTATCTCCTACTTCAAATAAAAAGTTAAATGCTGTTCTATCTACTTGCATCATAAAAATATCTAAAGCATACATTTTTAATATTTCTTTAATTAATTCTAAATCATTAATTTCTTTTAATTTATCTTTGCCTTCATATAACTCATATGCATGTTTATATGTTTTATTTTTATCTTTAAAATTAGGACTTATATAATAAAAATAATCACCTTTTTTACATATTTCATAGTGAGCAGTTTTAAGATTTAAACTTTTTGCAATTTCTTCACCAACTAGTTCATGGTATTTACCAAAATTACTTTTAACATAATAATATTTACCATCAATATTAACCCAATTATATAATCTTTCTTCTTCTATTTCATCAAGATTTAAATCTTTAATCCATTTTTCTTTATTTTCATTATTGAAGAAATTGTTTTCATTTAATATAATCATTTAATTCACCATCCTTTTTACTAACATATGTCCTTCATTAAATTCTCTTTCAATATAATGTTCTTCTCTTTTTTTAAGTTCGATTTCATATTTTAATAATTCGTCTTTTAATAATTTTAAATAATCTGTATTATCAATAATTTGTAAATAATTATACATAATAGGATATTTATTCATAAACTCATTAATATCTTTTTCATTCATATATAAGTTTTGAATACAGTTACGATAAACGATAAAATTATTATAAATTTCAAGATAAGCACATGAATAATCATAAAGTGGTGCTAATTTAAGTTTATCATTTTCTTTTTCAAACATAATATTAACGTTACATCTATCTGTTTGCATCATAAAAATATCTAAGGCAAACATTTTTAATAATTCATTTCTTAAATTATTATCAACTAAATCTAATATATTTTTTTTATTATGTAATTCAGTTTGATATATTTTTAAGTATTCTTTTCCGTCTTCTTTAAAATTTTTAGTCATATATTTTAGTTTCTTTTTATATTTTCCGATTTCATAGTGGGCTGATTTTAAGTTTAAACTATTGGCTATTAATTCACCTATTATTTCATTATAATTACATAATTCTTTAATATAATAAAACTCTCCATCAATTTTAGCCCAATTTTTTAATCTATTCTTTTCATAGTCTTCTACACCTATTTTATTTTGCCAGTCTGTACATGTTTTTTTGTTGTAGAAGTCTTCTTTGTTAATAGTTTTCATTTAGACTCCCCCTTTTTCTTTTGTGTACTAATATACCATAACTTTAAATATTTGTAAAATTATATTTATGTTATAATATATTAAAGAGAGGTTATTTTATATGAAATTAGAAGGATTAAATAAATATAATTTTCATGATACTACTATATGTGAAATTAAGAAGTTTAAAAAAGATGTCATTTTTAATGTTAAGTTTTGTTTAACCTGGAATAATGACTGTGACAAAAATATGCCATGGCAAGAAGATATGAAATTAATTTTTAAAAATGCTGATTCTAATTTATATGGTGTTTTTGAAATGAATCATATTCTTACATCAAAGATTGAAGATAATAAAATAATATTTCATTGCATCTATTTTTATGATGATAATGAAGATGAATTTGATATTGTTGTAAATGCTTCTTCTGTAGAAGTTAAAGAAGGTTATTTTGCTAAAAAAATATTCAATAAATAAAACACTTCGTGAGAAGTGTTTTGTTATGAAAATCATTAAACTTTGATAATTTGCAAAAAAGGATAAAGTGTATTTACTCCTATACTATATCATTAATTATTAGGGTACTACTTGTGTTAAAAACTAATCTTCCCCCATTTTCTAAAGTATAGTCATCTATTAATTTAGCACCTAATATATGATGCACATATTAGGTCATATTCCTTACCATTTAACTCAATTATTTTATTATTAGCTTTTTGATATATTCTTGAGTTGGTTCTTATTTTATTATAACCCAAACTTCATTATCTAAAACTAATTTTGTTAGTAGTAAATTTATAATCATAATTAAAAAAATTTTCTTTATTTATGATTTCTAACATTTCGTAATCATAAAAGATTATTATTACTTTTTTTCTAAATTATATTTAAACTAGTCATAGTTGTATAATTTAATTCTTCTTCATAATATTTTTCTTTTTCCCAATATGCTTTAAAAGCTTTACTGTTTTGATTTTCTTTTATTATTTTAAATTGATTATCAATAATTTCAATTGCACAACTATTAGAAAGCATGATTCCAATAATGTTATTTTCTTTTAATTGTAGTTTTGTAGATTCCATTCTACCCGATTCATTGCAATGTGGAGTTAAATGATAATTAAACCAATTTAAGCATTCAATAGAAGTAAATTCATTTTCGTTTGAATCTGTATTTCCATATTTAAACCAACAAATAGCTCCTGCTGAAATGCCACAAATAACTTTTCCATTATTCCATTCATTATATAATTTTTCATCAAATTTTGTCTTTTTCCATAAATCAATTAATGCTTTGGTATTTCCTCCACCTTCATAAATGATATCAGCCCATTTTAACTTTTCTTCTACAATTTGATTATTAATTAATTCATCAGCATATAAAATATCACAATTACAATTTAGTTTGTCCTGATAAATTCTTTTCATTGTTTCATAATAACTTTTTTCAATTTTTTTATGAGGATACATTGCATGGCATATAAACAAATAATTAGGATTTGCTTTGTTAGTTAATTTTACTATCTCTTCATCGATTTTCTCTGTATCATAAGAAGCAAACGATCCATCTTCTAATAATCTACCATTTTCACCGCCACCAATTGCTACTATAATTTTTCTCATTATTACACCTCCATAAAATACTATTTTTCATTGTATATTTTAAATAAATCAATCATTTCTTTTGCTATACCTCTATTATCTCCAAACTCTAAAGCATTAGTTTTTAACACTTCTTCAACATTTGATAAAGGTATATATCTTAACTCGAAATTACCATTTTTTTCATTTTCAGTATAACTAGTTTTATTTAAATCGGGTTTTTCATCTGTTTTTATTTCATAATAATAAATTTCAATTTTTCTATTTTTCCCTTC
>CAJGDV010000094.1 GCA_904502155.1 uncultured Bacilli bacterium | reverse complement strand
CCATTAGTAATAACATAACTACTTGTAAGTTCTTGATTTTTAATTTGTTCTATAGAACACTGATTTTCAACTGCTCTATTTATTTCGTTTATTGTAGATTTAAAAGCCCCCATTCTAGCTTCTTCTAAAATATTATTTACAGTAGGTATAGCTATTAAAGCAATAATACCTAAAATTAAAATAACAGCTAACAATTCTATTAATGTAAATCCTTTTTTCATACTATCACCTATTATAAATTATAACAAAAAAAAGAAGGTATTAAAACCCTCTTAATTTTCAGGTAATACTTTTATAATAGAGTAATTATCTAAATTAATAGTTTTAACTAATTCTTTTAATTTAGAATATTTATAATTTCTAATTGTAGTTATAGGATCATAATCAATTTCTCCATGTTCCATAATATCACTAACAATTTTAGAATTTATTTTATAAATATTATCACTCATAAAATAAAGACTACTAATTCCTGTTTTCTTTCTTCTTTCAAATTCTTTTTCTGTAATATTTAAATCTTTTAATTCCTCTTTAAGTTTTTCTAAAACAACATCAGGATAATTAGTTTCACAGTCAATCATTAAAATTAAATGTTTATCAGCTTTAACACCTGATACATCAAAAGTATCAGTAATTAAACCTTGATTTCTAAGTTTTTCAGTAAATAATGATGTTGTTCCTATTTTAAGATCTACAAGATTTAATAAATAAGAATAAATATCATGAATATCCATATTACTATTTGTAATATTTATTTTATATGCTATTGCTACTTTAGGAAGAGTAACATCCATTTTTAATATTTTTTCTTTTTTATAAACTTCATCTACTTCTTCAAATTCTTCTAACCTAATAACATTATTATTTTTAATTTTTCTTTTATTTTCGTGCTTTTCAATAAGTTTAATGGTTTCATCTGGGTCAACATTTCCAGTAACAACAATAAACATATTTGATGGATTATAAAAAGTATTATAACAAGTATATAAATCTTCTTTAGTTATTTTATAAATACTTTCTTTAGTACCTATTGTAGGATATTTAAGTGGATGATTTATAAATAGATTATACATTAAATCTTCATACATTCTAGAATATGGATTATCTTTATACATCATTATTTCTTGTTCAATAATGCCTTTTTCTTTTTCAACATTTTCATCTGTAAAATAAGGACTTTCAACGTATGTTAATAAAAATTCTAAATTTTCATAAAAAGCATTTGGTCCTGAAAATAGATATGTTGTTTTTTTACTATTTGTATTAGCATTACAATTACTACCTCTTTCAGAAAAGAAATTAAAAACATCAATTCCTTCTTCTGTTTCAAACATTTTATGTTCTAGAAAATGGGCTATACCCATTGGTACTTCAATCATCTCTTCGCCATCTATTGGTACAAATTTATTATCCTTTCCACCATATCTAGTAGAATAAGTAACATAAGTATTATTAACATTTTCTAATGGTACTACATATATTTTTAAGCCATTTTTAAGAGTTTTAGAATGTACTGTTAAATCAAGATTTTTAATTTCCTTTTTCATTTTCTTTCACTCCTTCTAATAAATATATAGTATCTAATTTTAATTTTTTAGCTAAAGTAATAATATCTTCTTTTGTTACTTTTACAATATTCTTTTCCCTTTCAGGCATTAAATCATATCCTAAATATTCATGGGCTTCATAAATACTTATCATACTACTTGGTGCATCCTCTATTTCTTTTAATGATGCAATATATGTTATTTGTGCTTGTTTAATTTCTTCTTCTGTAAAATCACCAAGAGCCATCTTTTTAATTTCTTTTTTAATTAATTTTACAGCTTTATTATAGTCTTTTTTATTTATACCAGCACTTATTATTTCATATGAATTAATACCTGAGTAAGTACTAGATATTGAGTAGCATAAACTATTTTTTTCTCTTACCTCTCTAAATAATTTAGAATCAGGACTACCTCCTAAAATTGAATTATAAACAGCTAAAGTATAAAGTCTTTCAAACTCTGTTATATTATCTAATTTAAACCCAAATAATAAAATTGATTGATTAATATTTTTAGGACATGATGTAACATTAGTAATTTTTCTAAATTTATTATGATTAATAATATGTGATGTAGTTGGTTTTTTTATTGTATTAATGTTAAAATTATTTTCAATAATTTTTTTCATCTCATTTGAATCAAATTCTCCAACTACAAAAATATCAATATGATTATTTTTAATTAGTTCTTTATAATATTCATATAAATTTTCTTTTGTTATTTTTTCTAAATCTTCTTTATAACCACAAACGCGATACTCAATTGGTGTACCTTCAAACATTTCATGATATAAGTTTGATGTTGCAAGTCTCATTGGTGAATCTTCATATGATTCTATATCTTCTAATAAATAATTTTTAGCATTATTAAATGATGTTTCTTCAAACCCATTATCAATAATTAATGGATCAAAAATTAAGTTTAAGAAAAATTGGAACGTTTTTTCATTCATCCCAACTTCTGTATATTTTTCATTTAAAAACACATTATTAAAAGATAATAATTGATAATTCCCAGTTATTGTTGTATTAGAACCTATACTCGCATTATATAATTCTTCACATTCAATATCTAATAATCTTTTTGTTTTATATTTACGGCATGATTCAAGTAGTATTAATGAGAGCATATTTCTATAAACTATTTTCTCTCTTTCTACTTTTTCCTTGAAATTAATTTTAATTCTTATTTTTTTAAACTTCGTTGTTTTTATAAAGTGTATATTATAAGCATTATTATTTATTTTTTGGTATTCCATTATTCACCTCTTAATTTTGTTTTTAATTTTTCTTTATCTTGTGCAAATGAGGCTTCTATAGCCATAAGATTCATTTTTAAAAAGTCTTCGTTAGTAAAGTTAAATGTTTCTTTAAGTTTATTATATTCATCTTCTAATGTAATATTTGATACAGTTCTATTATCTGTGTTAATGCATACATTAACATTCATATCATATAATTTTTTAATTGGATGATCTTTTAAAATGTTAACAGCATTTGTTTGTACATTACTTGTTGGACATACTTCTAAAGTTATTCCTTTTTCTTTAGCTTCATTTATTAAATCTGGATAATCAATAATTTTTATGCCATGACCTAATCTTGATGCTCCAAAATCAATTGCAGCTTTTATTGACTCATATCCATCTGCTTCTCCAGCATGTATTGTAAATGGAACATTAAGGCTTTTAGCATACTTGAATAATTCTTTAAAATCTTTTGTTTTATATATTGCTTCAGCACCTGCTAAATCAATAGCAAAGCCATATTTATGTGCTAAATCAATAACTTTCTTATTGTCATTAAAACTATCATTACGCATCATACATAAAATTAAATTAGTTTCAATATCAACTTTAGATAAACCATTTAAAACTGATGTAATAACTTCATCAAGTGATAATCCACCATTTAAATGTTTTAATGGAGCAAATCTTATTTCAGCATATATAACATTATCTTTTTTTAAATCAAGTGCTAGTTCATATGCTACTCTTTCTAGATTTTCTTTTGTTTGAAGAATAATACTAGGTATTTCAAATTTTTCTAAATATTCATTTAAATCTTCACATTTATCTTTAGCTTTTAAATTACATTTTTTTCCTAAAATTTCGTTTGCAGTTTCTTCTCTTATTGAACCATCTAAGTGAAGATGTAATTCGATTTTTTTAATCATAGTGTAAAATACTTTCTAATGCTATTTCGATCATTTCATTTACACCTTGTTGTCTATCTTCACTTGATAATCTTTCACCTGTTACTAAATTATCAGTTACTGTTAAAAGACAAGCTGCTCTTTTACCAAGTACATTAGCATTATGGAAAAGGGCAAAACTTTCCATTTCTACAGCCATACATCCTTCATTTCGGTATAATTCTTTAAAATTATCATTTTCTTTATAGAAAACATCACTAGAATGAATGTTAGCGATACTTAAGTGTTTATTTAAGTCTTCAGCTGCTTCTTTAATATAAAAATTAAGTGGACTAGAAGCAAGTAAAAGTTTATCTTCACAACCATTTTGTGTTTTAGCATATGATGATTCAGAATATGCTCCATTTACTAAAATAGTATCTTTTAATGCTAAATCTTTAGTATATGCTCCGCATGTACCTATTCTAATAATATTTTTTACATCATATTCTTTAAATAATTCATAAGAATATATTCCCATACTTGGCATTCCCATTCCAGATGCCATTACAGTTACTTTTTTACCTTTATATTTTCCTGTAAAAGCAAGCATTCCTCTCACTTCATTTACTAATTTATAATCTTCTAAATAGTTTTTAGCAATGTATTCTGCTCTTTTTGGATCTCCTGGCATAATTACGTCTTTTGCTATTTCTTCTTTTTTACTACTAATATGTGGTGTCATAATATCCTCCTTTATTTTACCAAGAATAATTTAAAATATTCTACATATTAAGGATATATTAAATATTATTTTAAGTCAATAAAAAAGAACTATAAAAGTTCTTTTAAAAATTTACCTGTATAGCTTTCTTTGCAGTTTATAATTTCTTCAGGTGTACCTTCAAAAACAATATTACCACCCATGTCGCCACCTTCAGGTCCAATATCAATAATATGATCAGCTATTTTAATTACATCTAAATTATGTTCAATAACTAAAACTGTATCACCATTATCAACGATTCTATTTAAAATTAATAATAATTTTTTAATATCATGAGTATGTAAACCTGTTGTAGGCTCATCTAATATAAATAAACTTTTACCTGTAGGTTTCTTTTGT
>CAJGDV010000093.1 GCA_904502155.1 uncultured Bacilli bacterium | reverse complement strand
TTAAATCTTCATAAATTTTATCTATAACTATAAAATAATTTTTATTTTTATTTTCATCATATTTATTAACATAGCTATTTTCTCTTTGAAAATAACCATATAAAATTTGGTCTGTATAAACAATTTTTGTTGCTTTTTCTATTATTTTTGGCATAACATACATATCTTCATAAATCATATTTTTTGGAAATTTTATATTAATAAATAATTCTTTTTTAAATAATTTATTCCATAAAAAATTTGTTAAAACACCATTTGTTATAATGTCTTTTAAACCTTCTTCTTTTGTAAATATCTTATTACTGTATTCTTCTTTATCAAAATCAATTTTATTATGAAATATTTTATAATTACATGAACTAATATCAGAATCATATTTTAAAAGATTATTATATAATATTTTAAACATATCTTTATCAATTACATCATCACTATCGACAAAGGCTATATACTCCCCTTTTGAGGCTTCTAAGCCTTTGTTTCTTACTTCTGATATTCCGCTATTGTTTTGATTGATTAGCTTTATTCTATTATCCTTTTTAGCGTATTTTAGGCATATATCTAATGAATTATCTGTAGAACCATCATTTATTAAAATTATTTCTAAATTTTTATAAGATTGATTTAAAACACTATCTAGACATCTTTCTAAATATTTTTCGACATTATAAACAGGAATAATAATACTAATCATCTAAACTCACCTTATTAATTGAAAATAATTCCTTAAGGAGAATAATTAATATAAAATTTCCTATTGTAGAAGCTTCTGAAAGTCCATAAAACATGAAAAAACATGCGATAATTAATAATTTTTCGTCTTTAATTTTTTTTATAACAAAAGAATAAAGGTATAAATAAAATAAAAACATTGGTATTCCTTCAGTTATAAAAACATTAATATAAAAAATATCTAATGGATCATCTAAAAGATATTTAGAAGAAAACATATTAAACAAATTACCACTAACAATGTAATTATGAGCATAGCTAAGTCTGCCACTTAAAAAATCATTTAATATACCATTACTAAATTTTAATGATAAAATAAAAGTTAAAAATGTAATCATGATAAAAAAATATTTAATATTAATTTTAAGAAATTTTTTAATCTTATCAGATGATATAACTACTATGAATAATATAGAAAATATAAAACCAGTACGACAATTACTAAAGATAAATAAAATCAAGGAAGATATAAAACTTATTAAAATATATGTTTTATTCTTAGAAAACAAATAATATCCGGAGTAAAGGATAGGCAAAAAATATAAAAAGACGGAGTTAACATGACCAAATCCAAGTGAATATCTTATTTTAGAATCTATTTCAGCTGTTCTAGTGGCATTATTTGATGATATAATTCCAAACTGATTAAGAATGATTGTTGTTACATACATAGTAATAGAAGTTATGAAAAAGCATTTAATTAAATCATCATTTTTATGATTAATAAATGCAATAGCAACTAAAGCATAAAGAAACAAATTACTATCTGTATTCAGTAAAAAGCAAATTAATGTTAAACATAAAACCAAAATAATTTTAATAAAATCTCTTTTATTAAACTTTAAACTTAAAATTTCTAATAATGATAAACCAAAAATAGCAATAACAAATATATAACATAATAATGAATTATTAGATGTTAAATTATAGAATTGAACATATCTAAAAACTAGAGTTAATATTAATATTAAATATCTATTTTTGATTATCATTTTTTCACCTCTATTTATAAAACTTTTCTAGCTTATTTATTGTGTTTTTAATATTAAAAAAATCTTTATCATTATTAAAAATTGTTTGTTCTCTATTTTTGTTATCAATATTTTTCCATGAATCAATATCATCTAAATCAATAAAATTAATATTATTTGATATAATACATTCTCTTGTAATATTATCACTTACAAAGCATGGTAACTTGTTTATTTGAGCTTCAATTAATGTAAGTGGTAATCCTTCAAATAATGATGGGAACATAAAAATATCGAAAGCATTATAAATTAAATTTGCATCATCTCTAATTCCTAAAAATAATACTCTGTCTGTTAAAGAAAGTCTTTCAACTTTAGTTTTTAAACTTTCTTTTAATTCTCCATCTCCAACTAAGACTAATTTAATTTTTTTATCTTCTATTTTACTTAGTAAATTAATTAAAAAAGTTTGATTTTTAGCACTATCCATTCTTCCTATATGTCCTATTACCATTTCGTCGTTTAAATTTAGTTCTTCTCTAATTTTTTTTCTTATTTGTTCATTAAATTCAAATTTATTAAAATCAATTCCGTTTCCAATTATTTCAAATTTTTTCTTTCCATATAAATAGTTCCCTGCTTCGCTTGAGCATGCTAAATTTATAGTTGTAGTATATTTAAATGGAATTGACAGTATAGCTTTTAAAATACCTTTTAGATTTTTGCTTTTATTTGTTGTATGTGCATGTCCAATTCTAATTTTAACGCCATGTTTTTTTGCTATTAAAAACAAAAGTGCACCAACCGACTCCATGTGGCAGTGAATTGTTTTATATTCTTTATGTTCTATAAAGAAATTATTTAAATCTTTTATATACTTAAATATATTATTATCATTACGAAGTGATAAATGATAAGTTTTTCCTCCTAATTTAATAATTTCTTTTTCATAAAAAGATTCTTCTTTATAATGAATTAAAAAATCAAATTGTATTTTTGATCTATCGATATTACGATAAATATTCATTATAAATGTTTCTAATCCGCCCATATTCATGTTAGGAACAACATGTAATATTCTAGTTTGCATTTTTAGAATCCTTTCTTAAAAATGTTTTATAAAAAAATTCTCTTAATTTATTTGGCATTAAATAGACAATTGTTCTTATAATCATATTTTTAAAATAATCTTTTTTAGTGAAAAAACTACTTTGCATATTCATTATCATTAAATTATTGATTGATTTTATATATTTTATACCGCCACGTCTTTTATAAAAATCATCATTTACTCTAACGGCAAATAAATAATTATCTAAATTTGCACATTTTGCTCCAGACATAATCATTCTTATCCATAAATCATAATCTTCGCAAAGATATGCTTCTCTATATCCTCCTGCTTTTAAAACAGCTTTTTTGTTAAATATTACTGAAGGATGTGCATATGGATTACGTTTATGGGCATAATTAACTATGTCATCATGATTTAGTGGAAACTTATTATACTGAACTGGTTTATTAATATCATCTATAAATTCAATAGCTTGTGTTCCTAATAAATCTATTTTTTCTTTTTTCATATAATTTAATTGTTTTTCAATTCGGTCTTTAAAGGAATAATCATCAGCATCCATGCGTGCTACTAATTCATTTTTGCAATGCTTTAATCCTTCATTTAAAGCCTTTCCTAGCCCCATATTTTTTTCTAGGCTAATTATATTTATAAAACTATATTTGCTTTTGTAATCGTCTAAAACGTTATTCATTTCTTCTGTTAATGGTCCATCTTTTACAATTACAAAATCATTAGTTAAAATTGTTTGGTTTAGTATACTTTCGATACTTTCTTTTAAATATAATAAATTATCTTTTAAATAAACTGACATTAATACACTATAATTTTCTTTCATTATTTAGCTCCATCTTTTTTTAAAACAGAATATATTGTTTTAAAAAATACTTGTATATCTAATTTAAAGGAAAGATTTCTAATATAATAAAGTTCTAATTCAATTCTCTCATCGTAAGAAGTATCACTTCTTCCGTTACAAGCCCACCATCCTGTTAAACCTGGTAGGACGCTTAAATATTCATTTTTTCTATTACCAAATTTTTCGATTTCTCTTTCTACTACTGGTCTAGGTCCTATTAGTGACATATCGCCTATTAAAATATTAAGTAATTGTGGTAATTCATCTAATGATGTTTTTCTTAAAAAATTTCCTATTCTTGTAATACGAGGATCATTTTCAAGTTTAAAATTTTTTTCATATTCTTCTTTTTGCTCTCTTGTAAAGTTTCTAAATATTTCATCAGCATTTATAGCCATTGTTCTAAATTTATAAATACCTATTTTCTTACCGTTTTTACCTAATCTATAGTGTCTAAAAAGGGCTTTACCTTCTGAGTCAAGTCTTATTGCTATTATTATAATCAAAAAAATTGGTAATAATAAAATAATAGCTGTTAGTGATAAAATAATGTCAATTAATCTTTTAATTTTTAAGTATAATTCATTTGTATCCCAAAATAAAATTTTGTTTTTTGCTAAGGTAATTATGTTAAATTCATTGTTGTTCATTGTCTACCCCCTATACTTAGCACGATAAACTATTATACTTAATATTAAATTTTAGTCAATAAAATTAATATAAAAATTAAATTTTTTTATGAATATTTATATGATACAATATATATGCAGGAGGGATATTATGAATGAACCATTAGCAGTTAAAATGAGACCTAAATTAGTTAAGGATATTATTGGTCAAGAACATCTTCTTGGAAAAGATAGAATTTTATATAATTTAGTTAAAAATAAAAAATTATTTTCGATGATTTTATATGGCAAACCTGGTATTGGTAAAACAACTATTGCATATGCCATAACAGAGGAACTTAAACTTAAATATCGTATGCTTAATGCTGTAATTAATAATAAAAAGGATTTTGATATTGTTGTAGAAGAAGCTAAAATGTATAAAGGTTTAGTTGTTATTATGGATGAAATACATAGATTAAATAAAGATAAACAAGATTTACTTCTTCCATATTTAGAAAATGGTTTAATTACTTTGATTGGTCTTACTTCTTCTAATCCTTATCATAAAATTAATCCAGCTATTAGATCTAGATGTCAGATTTTTGAACTTAAGGAATTAGAAAAAGAAGACATTATAAAAGGTCTTAAAAAGGCTATTAAATCAGGATT
>CAJGDV010000092.1 GCA_904502155.1 uncultured Bacilli bacterium | reverse complement strand
TTTAACAACACTTTCAAAACGATTTTCACCGCCAGCAATAATTTCTATTTTTTCACTATCTTTAAAATAGTATCCAATTAAATTAGATGTATATTTAATAAAATCATTTAAACAAACAATAATAATTTTATCAATATTTTTGTTTTTCATAAATTTTTCAGTAGTATATATTACAATTGGTTTATCTCCAATAGAATAAAATTGTTTAGGAGTATTTTTATCTCCCATTCTACTTCCTATACCACCTGCTAAAATTAATGCATATTTCATAATTAACCTCCTATTGCATATCTTACATATGCTAATGCTGTTGAATTTAATATTGTATATCGTGGAATTTTAAATTTATTTCCGCCTATTTTCATACGTTGTAATCCACCTTCATAATATCCACCGAATCCCATTCTAAATCCAGCATCTTTTGCAACATTTATAACATGATTATTATAATCATAAAATGGATAAGCTAAAGCAACAGAATTATTAGTAAGTTCACGACTCTTTTTTAAATCACCTAATAATTCATTATAAGGAGAACAAAGCATTGCTCCTCCTTGATTTCCACCAGAACATACATAATTGCGATGCATATTATGAGTATGAGAATGAATTTCTAAATAATCAGATTCATAAAACTTTTTATCAAACCATGATGTAACTAAAAATAATGTTGCATTATATTTATATTCATTAAATAATGCTTTCGCATTATGAGCATAACCTCCATCATCAATTGTAATTAAAACACTTTTTTTTGGTAAATTTATTTTACCATCAATAAATTTTTCAAATTCATCCATTGTTGGAGTAAAATAACTATTATTTTTCATATAATCTAAATGACTTCTTACTTGTTTTATGGAATTACAAATAACTTCATTACAAGTTTCTTTAGATTGATCATAAATAAAATGATAAAGTAAAACAGGAACTTCTTTAGCTTTTAATTCATTAGAATTACTATTAGGAATAGTATTTTTGACATCTTCTTTTTTAACTTCTAATAATTCGTTATTAAAAACAACAGAATAAGAATCATTATTTTTAACATAAATTGGTAAATTAAAACTTTTATAAAAAGTATATCTTAATTTACCATTTTTATAAAATGATGTCTTTTCATTAGTTACTATATTTTCATTAAATGGAATATAATTTTTAAAGCGATATTTAAATTCTTCTTCTTCAATATCAGAATCATATGATGTAATATTATCGTATAAAATATAATATTCTTCATCTAAAGAAGTAATTTTATAAAAAAAATCTTTTTCTTTTAATGTTTCATCTATATTAGATTGTTCTATTTTAATAATATTATCTTTAGAAATAGTTCCAGCTATTTCTAATTTATCATCAATTCTTTTATAAAGATAACTATCTCTATATACTCTTACAGTGTCTTTATAATTGTTTTTTACAGTTGATACAATGTGTTTTTTTAGATTAATAACATTAGTAGCATCTTTAAATTCCTCATATTCTAAATTCTTTTTAATTAAGACATTATAACCTACTATTCCAACAATTAGAATGAAAAAAAGAATTAATGAATGTCTAGCATATAAAATAGTTGGTTTCATAAATTTATTTAATATTTTTTTGAATTGTTGAAAATATTTTGTTAATATTAATTTTTTATTCTTAATACTTTTTCCTCGTTTACCCTTCATATTATCACCTAATTATAATTATATCACTTGTAATTTAAAATAGAAATATTAATATTTATTTTTTTATGCGTATTTGATATAATTATACTAGGGTGATGATATGAGCACAGAAGAAAAAGAAAAGAAAGTAAAAAAAGTGAAAAAAACAAAAAAGAAAATAAAAGTTAATAATGTTAGAAATTTATTAATAATAATCACATGCGTATTATCAACTATTTTTTATGTATTTTATATAATTAATAGTTTAGATAAAATCAATTTTGGAATTCATATATTTAATGCTACATTTTTACTAGTTGCATTAATAGCATTTAGTTTAGCAATAGTAATAGATGAAAAACGAAAAACATTAAGTTATAGTATTGCAAGTGTAGCATTAGCACTTTTAATGATAGTTAATATATGTTCAAGTTTTGGTTTTTTAAATCTACCTACTTTAGCAGTATTAAAAGATTATACTAATAATTCTTTAGTTAGTTTATTAAAAGATGCTGACAAATTAGATTTTAAATTTGATATTGAAAAAACATATGAATATAGTGATAATGTAGACGAAGGAAATATTATTAGTCAAAGCATTAATCCTGATACTAAATTAAGTGAAATAAAAAAATTAATGGTTGTAATATCAAATGGACCTAATTATGATAAAGAAGTATTATTATCAAACTTTGTTGGATTAAATGTTGATGAAGCTATTAAATTTATTGAAGAAAATTTTATGAATAATGTTACATTTAATTTTGTTGCAAGTAATGATACAGAAAGAGATATAGTTATAAATCAAAATGTTAAAGGACAAGTAAAAAGAAATAGTGATGTTGTATTTACAGTATCATTAGGAAATATAGAAGCATTAAAAGAATATGAAATAAAAGATTATACAAAAAAATCATTAAGTAAAACATTATTAGAATTAAAAAGAAATGGTATTAAATATGATTTAAGATATGAATTTAGTAAAGATATAAAAAGAGATTATGTAATAGAACAAAGTATTAAAAAAGGAACAAAAGTTAAACCTAATGATGATGTTATTATTTTAACAATATCATATGGTAAAGAAATTAAAGTTCCAGACTTTAACCATAAATCATCAGATGATGTTCTTAATTGGGTAAGCGCTAATAATTTAAAAGTAGCATTTGAAGAAAAACATCATATAAGTTTAGCAAAAGGTAAATTAATAGGAATTAATTATAAAAAAGGAGAATCAATTAGTGAAGGAACTAAGATTATAATTACAACATCTTTAGGACCTATTGTAGTACCAGATTTTGCAAGTTTAGCTCATTTTAGATCATGGTGTGATGAAAATGGTGTTGGATATGATGAAATACTTGAATATAGTAATGAAATTGGTAAAGGTAATATTATTAGAACTAGTGTTAAAACTGGTGATAAAATAGATCCTGCTACTAACCGAATTACAGTATATATTTCACAAGGTGCTCCAATTATTGTTCCAAACTTTGTTGGTAAATCAAAAGGAGCAATTCAAACACAATGTCGTAATGTTGGATTAAATTGTACATTCTATTATATGGGATATAACAATGCTGCTGCTAATACAGCATTAACTCAAAATGTAAGAAGTGGTGTTAAAGTTGTTAGTGGAACATATGTTAATATAGGATTATCAAGTGGACCTGCTAGAACATTTACTGTTTACATCCAAGATACTTGGATTGGTAATAGCGCGAATGAAACAACTTCAATTTTAAAAAGTAAACTTTCAAGTTTAGCTCCAGGAGTTACATTTAGTATTGTTCTAAAAGAATCTAATACTGGTAAGAGTGGTTTAATCCATCCAAGTAGTCCAATTAAAGGTGGAAATCAATATAACTTTACACAAGGTAATAAATATACAATTTGGGTAATAAAATAAAAAAGAAAGTTTTTAACTTTCTTTTTTACATGGACCATCATAAATTACTAAATCTTTTTTATACCCATTACCACAATAATATCCATTAGAAACATCAACAAATATTACTTTCCCCTTTTTAACATAAAAACTACCATCCGTAATTGAAGAAATATTTTCAGCCTCTAATTCAATAGCATCCAAAGGTATTGGATCAGAATAATCTCTTGAACTATCACTAGCTATATATATCTCAATTGCTCTTGATAACCCATTTAATGTTTCTTTAAAACTATTTTTTCTAGATTTATTAATATATTTTCCATATGCTGGAACAGCTAAACCTATAATTAATCCTATTAATATTATTGATGTTAATAATTCAACTAATGTAAATCCTCTATTCTTCATTTTATCACCACTTCTATTATAACATAAAAAAAAGAAGAAAATTAAATATTCTTCTTTTTAGTTTTTTGTTTTTTAATATCATTTAATAAATCGATAATTTCATCTTCTGTAAACATTTTTGCATTAGAATGTACCATATAATATTTAAGTTCAAATTCATCAAAATTTTGAATTGGATTTGGTGTGAAATAACTATGGCCATATTTATATCCAATATCATTACTATAGTATACATTTAGCATATTTTGTATTTGCATTTGTACTAACTCTTTTTTATCCCATTCTTTTTTAATTAGTGCAACAAATTCTTGTTTCTTTTGTAATTTTAATTGTTCTTTTTTTTCAAAATGTTTTTTGAAGATTTTTAAATCTTTTATTTTCATAGTAATCCTCCTAGGCCCATAGAATAACATAGAAGAATTAAAAAAACAATATTGCTTTATAAAAAAAGAGAATAATTAAATATTCTTCTTTTTAGTTTTTTGTTTTTTAATATCATTTAATAAATCGATAATTTCATCTTCTGAAAGTTTATTTTCATTTAAATGAACTAAATAATATTTAAGTTCAAATTCATCTAAACATTCTGGTTCACATGGCATATAACCATTTTGTGCACGTCCGAAATTATTATAATATAAATCAAGCATATATTTTACTTGTACTTCTATTAATTCATCTCGTGTCCATTCTTTTTTAATTTTAGCAACAAATTCTTGTTTTTTTTGTAATTTTAATTGTTCTTTTTTTTCAAAATGTTCTTTAAAAATTTTTAAATCTTTTATTTTCATAACCATCCTCCTAGAATTAAATATATCATAGGAAGATTAAAAAGACAATGTTAATATAATGACCAAGGGTTGATTTGGTATCCTCCGCCCCATGGCACCCCTACCCAAGCTTCAAAGTGAAGATGAGGACCAGTAGCAGATCCAGTCATACCCATATAACCTATAAGTTGACCTTTAGTTACATATGAACCACGTTCAATACCTGGTGCAAATCCTTGAAGGTGGGCATATAAAGTATAATATCCGTTATTATGATTA
>CAJGDV010000091.1 GCA_904502155.1 uncultured Bacilli bacterium | reverse complement strand
TTCGCTTCCACACCACATTGCCTTAATGAATCCTGGATGATTTTCCATAACTTCTTTAATTTCATCCATGTTGTGGCATTCGTAAGTTTTTTCTTCCATACGTTTTTTAGCACGATTAAACATATCATTATGCATAACATCTATTTGTTCTTTGAAATATTCAACTAAGTTAATATCTAAGCTAACATTTGTTTTTGTAAAGTTGTCACGTCTTGCAACAACAATTTCATTATTTTCAAGTTCTCTTTTACCAAGTTCAATTCTAAATGGTATACCACAAACTTCAGCTTCAGCAAATTTAAATCCTGCTGATTTTTCTGAATCATCAACATATGCTACAATTCCACCTTTATTAAGCATATCTCTAATTTCATAAGCTTTGTCTAATAAGTCATCTGAATAAGTAATGATTGCAACTTTTCTTGGTGCTATTCTTGGTGGTAACACTAATCCATTATCATCACCATGACACATGATTAATCCACCAATACTTCTTGTTGAAAGTCCCCATGATGTTTGATAACAATATTCTTCTTCATTATTTTTATTAACGAATTTAACATCAAATGCTTTTGCAAATCCATTTCCAAAATAATGTGAAGTTGCTGATTGTAATGCTACCCCATTATACATCATTGCTTCTGCAGTTAATGTATAATCAGCTCCTGCAAATTTTTCAGATTCTGTTTTTCTACCTCTAATTACTGGCATAGCTAAATAATCTTCAAGAACTTCTCTATATACTTCTAGCATTTGATCTGTTTCTTTCATAGCTTCTTCAGCAGTTGCATGCATAGTATGTCCTTCTTGCCATAAGAATTCACGTGTTCTTAAATATGGTCTTGTTTCTTTTTCCCATCTTACAACACTACACCATTGATTATATAATTTTGGTAAATCACGATATGATTTAATAGCATCTTTGTAATAATCACAAAATAATACTTCACTAGTTGGTCTTACACATAATCTTTCTTCTAATTTTTTATTTCCTCCATGAGTTACCCATGCTACTTCTGGAGCAAATCCTTCAATATGATCTGCTTCTTTATTAAGTAGACTTTCTGGAATTAACATTGGCATCATGATGTTTTGATGTCCTAGTTCTTTAAATCTTCTATCTGCTACTGCTTGGATATTTTCCCAAATAGCATATCCATTAGGTTCAAATATAGTAAATCCTTTTACATTTGAATAACTTGCTAATTTAGCATTTCTTACAATGTCAGTATACCATTGTGCGAAGTCTACATCTCTTGATGTAATTGCTTTATTTTTTTTCATAAATATCTCCTCTTTCTATTAAAAAAGAGAATGGTACCTACTTAAGGAGCGCATATTAGCGCGGTACCATCCTCTTTATTTACTTAATTTTAATAACGGTTATTAACCGGGAATTATTAGTTCCTCTATTAGGTAGGATTATTATTTCTTTTCTACTAAGTTCTCACCAATACTTAGTTCTCTGTAAAGATAGTTTAATAATAATATGTCCTAAATTATAAATTTAATAAAAAAAGGACGATACCAAGGAGTGCAAAATGCACGGTACCATCCTTTTATACTCTTGTTTGATAACGGCCCACAGACCGGAAATAGTTTGCTATCTCACTCAAGGGTAGGAATTTTAAATGTTTATTTTTGAGCTTACACCATCCTCAAATCGCTTTTAATAACCTTTTTAAAATTATGTCCCTGTCAATCGCGTTAGATATAATTTACTATATTTTTTTATATTTGTCAACATCAACTCTTAAATTTTATTTTTTAAATTTTTTGTAATTAATTTATAAATCAAAATATTAATATATTGAATCATGTGTATATACTTTAACTTCTATAAATATAAATTAAATTGAAAGTATGAATATTAATATTTTTTTATATATATTTTTATTTTTATATTAACTAATATATTATTAATTACTTTAAAAAATCAATAAAAAAATTACTAGAAATTAATCTAGTAATTTTTTTAAATCCTCTATTTTATTTTTATCCATTGGAGGTACTCCCTCAAGTGGATAAGGAATGTTTAATTTATTATATTTTTCTTTACCAAATAAGTGATATGGTAATAAATCTATTTTCTTTACATTTTTTATTTTTTTAACATATTCTTTTAATTCTTTAATATAATCTTCATTATCATTAATACCAGGTATTATTACTTGTCTTATAATGACTTCACAATTACTTTGATTTAAGGCTTTAACAAAGTTATTGAACTCATCCATAGGTTTACCCGTCATTTCTAAATACTTTTCTTCATTAATTGCTTTAATGTCTAGAAGTACTAAATCAGTATGTTTTAGTATCTCTTCATAATTCCCAATACCTACTCCAGCAGTGTCGATTGCTGTATGAAGGTTTATCATGTGACATTTTTTAAGCATATCAATTAGAAAATCTGGTTGAAGAAGTGGCTCTCCGCCCGAGAAAGTCACTCCTCCGCCATTTTGATAATAAACATGATATTTATGTATTCTCTTAATTAAATCTTCTGAATTTATTTTTAAACAGTCTTTATAATCCCATGTTTCAGGATTATGACAAAATAAACATCTTAATTTGCAACCTCTTAAAAAGACTACAAACCTTATTCCTGGACCATCTACTAGGCCCATAGTTTCAAGTGAATCAATATATCCTATTTTAGATTGTTCCATGGAATGTTCTACTTATAACTTCTAATTGTTGTTCACGACTTAAACGATTGAATTTAACCGCATATCCTGAAACACGAATTGTTAAGTTTGGATATTGATCTGGATTTTCCATAGCATCTTCTAGCATTTCACGATTTAAAACGTTAACATTTAAATGTTGTGCTCCTTGTTTGAAATATCCATCTAAAATTCCAACTAAGTTATTTACTCTTTCATCTTCATCATGTCCTAGAGCATCAGGGATAATTGAGAATGTATTTGAAACTCCATCTTCACATACAGCACAATATGGTATTTTAGCAACTGAATTTAAACTTGCAAGAGCTCCATGTGAATCTCTTCCATGCATTGGGTTAGCACCTGGTGCAAATGCTTCTCCAGCTTTTCTTCCATCAGGTGTAGAACCTGTTTTTTTACCATAAACTACATTAGATGTAATTGTTAAAATTGATAATGTATGTCTTGCATTTTTATATAATTTATGACTACATAATTTTTCATAGAATGATTTTACTACACCAACAGCAATATCATCTACTCTATCGTCATCATTTCCGAATTTTGGATAATCACCTTCAATTTCAAAATCAATAGCAATTCCTTCTTCATTGCGGATTGGTTTTACATGAGCATATTTAATTGCTGATAATGAGTCAACAACTACTGATAATCCTGCAATACCGAATGCCATTAATTTATCAGGATCAGTATCATGAAGAGCTAATTGTCCTGCTTCATATGCATATTTATCATGCATAAAATGAATAATATTCATAGCATCAACATAAGTTTTAGCTACATTATCAAGTACTTTATCATAAGCAGTAATAACTTTTTCTATATCTAATACTTCATCAGTCATTTTTTCGAATCCATCAAGTACTAATTCATTTTTCTTTTCATCTACTCCACCATTAATAGCATAAAGAAGTGCTTTAGCTAAGTTACAGCGAGCTCCAAAGAATTGCATTTCTTTACCAACAGTCATTGCTGAAACACAACATGCGATAGCATAATCTGGACCATGAAGAGGTCTCATTTCTTCATCATTTTCATATTGAATTGAATCAGTTAAGATACTGATTTTTGAACAATATTTTTTGAAGTTTTCAGGAAGTTTATCACTCCATAAAATTGTCATATTAGGTTCTGGTGCAGATCCTAAATTAATTAAAGTATGTAAATATCTGAATGAGTTTTTAGTAACTAATGATTTATTTTCATCAAGCATACCACCAATTGCTTCTGTAACCCAAGTTGGGTCTCCAGCAAATAATTCATTATATTCAGGTGTTCTTAAATGTCTTGCTAATCTTAATTTAATAATGAATTGATCAATAATTTCTTGTGCTTCTTCTTCTGTTAAATTTCCTTCTTTAATATCTCTTTCAAAATAAATATCTAAGAAAGTAGCAGTACGACCTAAACTCATAGCTGCACCATTATTTTCTTTAATAGCAGCTAAATAACCAAAGTATAACCATTGAGTTGCTTCTTTAGCATCTTTTGCTGGTTTAGAAATATCAAAACCATAACTTTTAGCCATTTCTTTAATGTCATTAAGTGCTCTTATTTGCATATTTACTTCTTCACGAAGTCTAATATTATATTCACTAATTTCTTGTTCTAAATTTAGTAAATCTTGTTTTTTAGCATCAACTAAGAAATCAATACCATAAAGTGCGATTCTTCTATAGTCTCCAATTATTCTTCCACGGCCATAAGCATCAGGAAGTCCAGTTAAAAGACCAACATGACGTGCTTTTTTAATGTCTGTTGTATAAGCATCAAAAACACCATCATTATGAGTTTTGCGATATTTGAATTTTTCTAATACTTCATCATCAAGTTTGTAACCATATGCATCAAGTGAAGATTTAACCATTCTCATTCCACCGAATGGATTAACAATTCTTTTAAGTGGTGCATCAGTTTGTAATCCAACGATAACTTCATTATCTTTATCGATATATCCTGGTTTGAAATTATTTATTCCAGATACAGTTTTAGTATCGATATCTAAAACTCCTTTTTCTAATTCTTCTTTTAAAAGTTCTTGACATTTATCCCAAATTTTATTGGTTTTATCAGAACTCTTTACTAGGAATGAATCATCCCCAGTATATTCTGTGTAGTTTTCTTTTATAAAGTCAAATACATTTACTTCTTTTTTCCATGTATTTCCTTTAAAATTATTCCATTGTTCCATACTAATCCTCCTCTACTTCACATTATAATATTATACCACAAATTAAGTGTAATAATAAAAAAAAAGAACAAATATTTATTCTTTTTTCTTATAACAGTTAACTATAAATTGTTGTGTATATCTATTACCAAC
>CAJGDV010000090.1 GCA_904502155.1 uncultured Bacilli bacterium | reverse complement strand
TTAATGATGCAAAAATATCAGTAGCACTATTAATACTGTCAGCTATCATTGCTTGACTTTTACTTTTTATACCAATAAAAAATTTAATTAGAAATAAAAAAATATTCCCTAAAACACCTAGTAATCCTACTTTACTTGCAGTATTCATATTATCACCTATTATAATTATAACATAAAAAAAACATAATATTAAATATTATGTTCTTTTAAGAAAGGTAATAAATGAAGTTTTATTGAATCACATAATTCTTCTTCATCATCACCTATTGTAAACCATTTGTATTCAAGTACTTCTTCATTAGGAAGAGGTAATGAATCAATTTTATGATTTGTAATAAACATATGCATGTTTATTGTTAGATTTGGATCACTACCAGCTTTTTCAGTAAATTCAAGTAATAATTTGAATTCATCTTTTTCAAGTTTTACATTTAATTCTTCTATACATTCTCTTATTACAGCTTCATAAATGTCTTTATCTTCCTTATTAACTTTACCACCAATTAAAGTATATTTTTTTGTTTTTTTACTACTTCTTGGCATTGCTATTATAAATTTATTATTCTCTTTAAAACACATTGATACTACTTCTATCATTATTTCACTTCCTCCAATTTAACACTAACTAGTTTTGATACTCCTGATTCTTGCATTGTAATACCATATAGAGTATCAACAAATTCCATTGTACGTTTCTTGTGTGTAATTAAAATAAATTGTGTTTTTTCTTGTAAGTTTTTAAGATATAAACCAAATGAATTTACATTAGCATCATCAAGTGCTGCTTCAACTTCGTCTAGAATACAAAATGGAACAGGTCTAGATTTTAAGATAGCAAATAATAAACTTATTGCTGTAAATGTTTTTTCTCCTCCTGATAATAATGAAATATTTGATAATTTCTTACCTGGTGGAGATGCTATAATATCAATTCCTGTTTCTAAAATATTTTCAGGATCAGTAAGTTCTAATGTAGCAGTTCCGCCTTTAAATAATTCTTTAAATGTTAAAGTAAAGTTTTCTTTAATTAATCTAAATGTTTTTGTAAATTCTTCTTTCATTACGTCGTCCATTTCTTTAATGATTTCTAGTAATGTTTCTTTTGCTTTTAATAAGTCTTCTTTTTGGTTTGTTAAAAACTCATATCTTTCATTAACTCTATCATATTCTTCGATAGCATTAATATTTACCATTCCAATTTCTTTTAGGCGTTTTTTAAGGTTATTAACCTTGTTTCTTGAAGTGGTAACATCTTCTTCTAAAATGTATTCTGAAATGGCTTTTTCATATGTCATATTGTATGTTTCACTTAATGTATTAAGTAAATTATCCAGTTTTACATCATATCTATTAATTTCAATTTCAATATTATTTAATTCTCTATTTTTAGAATTAAATACTGTATTATCATTTTTAATAGAATGTTCAAAAGTTTCTAATTCATCTCTAATATTATTAGCGTCATCATTTAATTTTTTAATATTTTGCATTAATAATTCTTTTTCTTGTTCAGCTTTATAATATTCTTTTATTATTTCATCTTCTTCTTTTGATAAAGAATTATTAAGCATATTATTAATACTTCCTATTTGTAATTTAGTATCATTAATTAAATCATTTAATTCTTCTAATACTTTATTTTGTCTATTAATAGTTTCTTCTTCTATTATTTTATCTTTATTAATTAAATATAATTTATCGTTTTCTTCTGCTAATTTACAATCTATTTCATTAATTTCTTCTTCAATATTTTTAATTTTATTTTCAAGTTTTTCTTGTTCTTTAATTTGTTCTTCTAATTCATATTTTAATGAAATAGTATTTTTACCATTAACATTAGCACCACCTGTCATAGAACCGCCAACATTAATAACTTGTCCATCAATAGTTACAATACGATATTTATAATTTATTTTTCTACTGATATAATTAGCACTATTAATATCTTCACAAATAATAATATGACCTAATTGATTAGATATAATATTTTTATAAATAGGATTATATTTTACTAAGTTACTTGCAACATCAATATATCCATTCATATTTTCAATACTAGATATATCTATATTTCTTTCTTTAATAATATTCATAGGATAAAAAGTAGCGCGCCCTAATTTATTGTTTTTAAGGTACTCTATTGCTTCTTTAGCATGTAGTTCATTATCTACTACTATATTATTGCTATTAGCTCCTAGAGCAGTTTCTATAGCTAATCTAAACTCATTATCTACCTCAATAATATTTCCTACAACATTATGTATTCCAGATAACTTAGGATTCCCTAAAATCTTTTTTACTCCTACTGGAAGCATTCCATTAGTTTCAATATTATTTCTTAAAATATCAATTCTATTTTTTAAATTAATATTTTGTTTATAAATATAACTTAATTCATTATCTTTTTTAAGTTTATTATTTTTAATATTTTCTATTATTTTTTCTTGATTTTTATATTTAGTAATTACTTCAGTTAATCTAATATTTTTAAGTGTTATTTCATTATCTGTTGCTACTAAATCATTTTCAAGTTTTAATAATTTTTCTTTATTATCTATTAAAGATTGATGAAGTTTAGTATCTTCTACTTCATATTTTTTTCTTTCTAATAAAATATTTTTTCTACTATTTATTTTCTCCACGTTGGTTGTTTGTTCAAGTAACATTCTATTTTTAATATTTATTTCATTATTAACTTTAGATAGTTTATTTTTAAGTTCTTCTAATTTAGCATTATTTCCACTATTTTTTATATTCATTTCTAAAATTTCATTTTTTAGTTTTTCTTTTCTTTCTTTTTTAATTTCAAACTCATTAGACATTGTTTTAATATCTTCTGCAATTAATGAAATTTCAATATTTTCTAAACTATTTTTAACATCTAAATATTCTAGTGCTTTTTCTTTTTGCTCTTTAAGTGGTGTTACTTGAATTTCGAGTTCTCCAATAATGTCTTCTACTCTACTCATATTATCATTTGTTTTTTCAAGTTTTCTTAATGCTTCTTCTTTTCTTTTCTTATATTTTAAAACTCCTGCTGCTTCTTCAAAGATGACTCTTCTATCTGTAGGTTTATTTGATAATATTTCTTCAATCTTACCTTGAGATATAATATTAAAACTTTCTTTTGCTATTCCTGTATCAAGCATAATTTCAATAATATCTTTTAAGCGGCATCTTTCATTATTAATAAAATATTCATTTGTACCATCACGATATACACGTCTTTTAATAGCAACTTCATCATATGCTATATTTAAGTATTTATCTTTATTATCAAATACTAGTGTAACAGATGCTACATTTTGACTATTTCTTGATTTACTTCCTTGGAATATTACATCAGTCATATTATCAGTTCCACGAAGAGATTTAACTGATTGTTCACCAAGAACCCAACGAACGGCATCAACAACATTACTTTTACCACTACCATTAGGTCCTACGATACCAGTAATATTATTACTTAATTCTATACTAATTTTATCAGCAAAGGACTTAAACCCTTGTGCTTTAATCTCTTTCAAATACATACTATCACCCTAAACTACTACCTAATTATAACAAAAAAAACAACAAAATCAAAATGTTTTGTTGTATTTATGAACCAATTAAAACAAAAGATATATTTTCACATAACATATAAAAGAAATCACGAATACTAAAAATAATATTTTTATATAATTTAGTCTTAATATTATGAGTATTAATAATAATTACATTATCAATTACCTCAACAGCACATCCATATCTTTTAAAACGATAAATAATTTCATCATAATCATCTAAATTTTCATCAATAACCATAAAAATCTCTTCACGAGTTAAATCAATTGTATTTTTAATAAGATGATTAAAAAATATTTTTACTGAAGAATATTCCATAAAAGTATAATCGACATTTTTATATTTCTTTTTAATATTTTTGATTTTAACTTTTTTTCCACCAAAAAGTTTTCTTTTACCTTTTTTCATACCTTTATTAGTTAGTGTATTAAATTCTTTAATTTTATTATTTTTTTCAAGTAATTTAAGAAGCTTATTTTCTGGTGCGAAACCTATTGTAAGAATATTACCTTTAATATTTCTTAATTTAACTTTAATTTTATTATTCATTGTTACCTACCATATCATTAATAACATAACTTGCAAGTAACAATCCAGCTGTAGCTGGTGTAAATGCATTAGAACCTAATTTTTTATTTTTAATACCTTGTTCTTTACTTGATACACACATTACTTTACCTTTGATTTTTTCATCTTTTACCATCTTACGTAAAATTTTGGCTACAGGATCGTATTCTGTTTTTCTAATATCAATTATTTCTAATAATTCAGGATGCATTTTATTGGCTGTACCCATTGATGTTATTAATTTAATATTTCTTTTTTTAGATATTCTTATTAATTCTTTTTTAACACTTATAGTATCACAGGCATCTATAATATAATCTATTTTATGATTATCAATAATATTATAAATATTGTTTTCATCTAAAAATAAATCATGACAAGTTACATTACATTTATCATTTATACTTAATATTCTTTTTTTAGCTTCATCTATTTTTTTATTTCCAATATTATTTAAATTAGTAATTATTTGTCTATTTAAATTAGTAACATCAATAGTATCATTGTCTACTATAATAATATTATTAACTCCAGAACGACAAATAGCTTCAAGAGCATATCCACCTACTCCACCAATTCCAATAATAAGAACACATTTGTCATGTAATTTATTTGTATCTATTAATAAATTTAATCTATCTAACCACATAAGTAATCACCACAATAATTATATCACAAGACAAAAAAAAACCCAAGAAATCGGCACTCTTTAACGATAAAACCCGGTCTCCCAGGGTGGGTATCCCCTCATATATTTTAGGATCCTCAACAAATTAGAGAGTATTCAACACCATACATGATTTAGATTCCCTAATACGTTAATTAGTAGGTTTTTCTAAGTAGAGTAAACCGTAAGTCTTAGGCATTTTAATTATAACATAGTATATTTATATAATCTAGTAATTTTACATTTTTTTACG
>CAJGDV010000089.1 GCA_904502155.1 uncultured Bacilli bacterium | reverse complement strand
ATGTTTCGTAATTATCTTGTTCTGCTACCATTTGTTTAATTGCACCAATATAATTACCAAGTGTTAATTCACCACTAGGTTTAATACCTGTTAATAATCTCTTCATGTTCTACCTCTTTCTAATTATCATCGCTAATATAATTAAAAAAACTTATCCTAAAATAGGACAAGTTTAAAAATCTTGTTTATGCCACCTATACTATCATATAGTCCAAACATAACGGATTAGGTTCCGTAGTTCCATACTATAATTTCTGGAACTCTCTCATTGGCCCATTCAATTATTTTTCTCTTACTAGTTTCCACCTAACACTAGCTCTCTATAAAGGATAAAATAACCTACTTACTCCAAATCAGCGATTATACATTAATTATAATTCCAAAATTATTCGTTGTCAATAGCATATTTTTTTATAAAACATTTAATATCAGGATTAGATAATCCATACATTATTTTCTCATCATTTGATAATTCTTTATCAAAAATATAGTGTTTATTTTTTAATTTTTCCACAATTTCAATTGGTGCTTCATTTTTATATATATCTTCTAAATATTCTTTTAATTTTATAATGATATAATTCATTTCCTCTTTAGAAGAGCATGTTTCAATTAATAATATAAATGATCTCATCGTAGCATTATGTTCATGAATATAATAATCATGATATTTTTGATAAATTTCAATATCTTTTTCTGTTTTCTTAATCATACAATCATTTAAAATATTATTCATATAATGATTAGTTTCATTAATTTGTTTTATTTGTTCTATATGTGCTAATTCATGAAATAAAATAAATTTTAGACCAAAATCAAAATTTTCATATTCATTTTTAATTTTTTCCAAATTAATTTTTAATAATTTTTTATATCTATTATATGAACCTAATGGATTCATATTATTATCAATTTTAAAATTATATAAATATTCATTTAAATTTAGTTTATTAACAATATCTAAAGCAAAATCTAATAACTCAGTATTATATGCCATAATGAACATTGTAATCAGATTCTAATTTATGTTCTTTAGATATTGCTAAATTTATGAAATCTTTTAAAACCATAATTTTATATTTATCATTTAAAAAATCTAAATATTTGTAAGTTTCATAAAAACCATCAAAATTAGCATTGTATTCCATTAAATAACTATCATGAACTTCATTATCAATATAATAATTAGGATCACTAAGCATTAATGATTCGCTTTCTTTTAAGGCTCTTGCTATTTTACCATTAGAATTATCCATAATAGCTCGTTGTCTTACATGAACAAGTTCATGTGTAAGATATGAAAGTAATTCTAAATTAGCATATATTTGACATAATTCAATATCTCCATCAGCTTCTCTCATAAATTCAAATAAACGTCGTCTTAAAATATCTTGTGTAACATATGTTGGATCAACAAAAATTATTTGTTTTCCATCATAATTTTCACAGTAACCACAATATAGTGTTAATGAATTATCAACTAATACATCATCTAAATATTTTTGTAAATTGTATTTATCAATATATTCTTTAACATATTGTTTTATGAATTCTTCATTTAAATTTTTTTGGTTTTTAATTAAATCTATTAATAATAGTTTTGAGTTCATGTTATCCCCTCTTTTTCAGTGTATATTATACATTAATAAACAAAAAAGGCAAATTAAAAAGGAACTATTATTGTTCCTCTATAATTTCTAATACAGCTTCTTTATCATTAAATGGAATTCTATCTTTTCCAATAATAATTACACTTTCATGTCCTTTACCTAAAACTAGTAAAATATCATTATGTTCTAAATATGAAATTCCTTTTCTAATAGCTTCTTTTCTATTTATTATAACTTCATAATTATCTAGTTTATTACCTTCAAGCATATCTTCTACAACCATCATAGGATCTTCATCATGTGGATCGTCCATTGTAATTACAGCTTTTTTTACATTTGATAAAACAATATTTGTCATTATAGGTCTTTTTGTTTTATCTCTAGAACCTGTACATCCAAATACAACATATATATTATTTTTACATACCTTTTTAACAGTATCAATTACTTTACTAATAGCATCTGGTGTATGGGCATAATCTATTAAAATAGAATTATCATTATATGCTACTAAATCCATTCTTCCAGCTGGATGGGAAAGATTTTTAGTTACATTCATAATATCTTCTTGTTTAATATTCATTTCTCTTAATATAGCAATAACACTTGCTAAATTATAAACATTATAATCTCCTAAAAGTGGTGAATTATATGTAGTTCCATTTAATTCAAATTTAGTACCTAAATTTGAATATTCAACATTTGATACTTTATAATCTCCGCCTTTAAAACCATAATATTTTGTATTATTAGAAATATAATATTTATTATATTCATCATCATAATTTAACATAGCTACACCATTTGGTTTTAATTTTTTAAATAATGATGTTTTAGCTAATGCATAGTTTTCCATTGTTTTATGATAATCTAAATGATCTTGAGTAAGATTTGTGAATACAGCATAATCAAATGGTATATTATCTAATCTTCCCATATCTAATCCTTGACTTGATGCTTCAATTGCCATAAATTTATAACCATTATCATAAGCATTTATTAAAAGTTCATACATATCACAAACATCAGGACTAGTATTTGGTAAATCACTAACTTTTTCACCTAAATAATATCCTATTGTACCAATATAACCACATTTAATACCAAGTTTATTTAAGGCATCTTGTAATAAAAAGGCACTTGTTGTTTTACCGTTAGTTCCAGTAAATCCAATTATTGTCATTTCTTCTAAGTATTTATTGTAATTTTCTTTTAAATAATTATTTAAATATTCACGAGTATCTGGAACAATTTCATATGGAATACTATAATTTCCTTCATCCATTACAACTAGTTTAGTAGCACCTAAACTAATTGCTTTATCAATATATTCATGACCATCACTTGAAATACCTCTTAAAGCAACAAATGTATCTCCTGGTTTAACTTTTCTTGAATCTGCTTTAATATTAATCATTTTAATCACCTATCTATATTTTAGCACATTTTTAATTATATTTACTTATATTTAATATAATATTGTCTTTTTTTGTCTTTTTTTCCTCATTTCTTATTTTAAATTTTCCTACTTTTCTAATGCTTATTATATCGCCTTCAAAAACTTGCTTTTTAATATTTTTACATTCTTTATAATTCAATAAGACAAAACCATCGTTAATATATTTAACAGCATCATTTCGCCCTAAATTAGCAAGTTTTGATACAATACAATCTAGCCTCATGCTAGATATTATAATATTAAAATTATTAAATTTATCTTTTGTTATTATCATTTCATTTACTTTTTTAGGTTTTATATATTTATTTTTAATCATATTAAAATTATTATCAATCAAATCATTTAATCTCGTTAAAGATGTAAAATAAGCATAATTTTCTTCAACAACAATGTCACCTATCAAATCATAATCTAAACCTAGTGAAAATAAGGTTCCTAGAATGTCTTTATGTTCAAATTTACCATCAATTTGATAAATAGTTATAAAATCTTCGTATTCACCAAAATAAATAATTGCTTTCTCTAAATAGTCATTATTTATATATATATTATAATCTATTTTTAAATATTTTAATGTATCTTCAACTAGTTTTAATCTTCTTTGATCTAAGAAATTAGTATAAGTACTAATATTTGTTTTATTGTATTTTATATATTTATCAAGGATATTAGAAACTATTATTTTGTCTTCTTTATCCATGATTCTTTTTAATATTTCACCTTTATTTATTTCCATAAATTCTCCTGTATACAAAAAATAAAATACTAGTGTGGCTTTAGTATTTTATTTCTATAAAAAAATTTTCTTGTATACCAAATCCCCGTAACGAATTGGTAAATGTATTATATATTAAATCTTTTAAAAAGTCAATTTATATTGATTGATATGTTTAACATAACAGTTTCTATAAATGAAATAAAAAAAATATATATTTTGATAAAAAAAGATAGATTGATATCTATCTTTTAAGATGAAACTATAACACTACTACCTTTTGGTGTACCTTGAAACATATTTGTTGTTGATGCTTGTGATGTTTTCCAACCACTTCCAACTTTAACTGTTTCAAGATTTACCTGATATGAAAACATATTAGACATATCAGTAGCATTAGATGTGTTCCATGTTGATATATCAATATTTTTTATGTGGCCTTCAAAATTATTAGCTCCACCAAATAATGATTCCATATTCTCGACATTTGAAACATCAAAATGTTTTAAATCCAAATTTTCAATACTAGAACCTAAAAACATACCTCTCATATTTGTAACCTTACTAGTATCAAAAGAACTGATATTTAAACTTGTTAATCCTCTTGCATGTAAGAACATTTGACTCATACTAGTGACATTTGATGTATTAAAATTAGATAAATCTAAAGATAATAAAGAATCTGACCAGCAAAACATACTAGCCATGCTAGTGACATTTGATGTATTAAAGCTTGATAAATCTAAAGTTGTTAATTCAACTGAATCAAACATACTATACATATTAGTTGCACTTGAAGTATTAAAATGTGTTACGTCAAGACTTGCTGCATCAGAATATTGAAATACAGATTCAAAATTAATAACATAATCACTATATAAATTAGATAAATCTAAAGTTGTTGCAGAAAAACTATAAAATAATCTTTCTGAATTAGGATTCATATATATTTTTTCATTTGATCCTACATATAATTTAAAATTTTCACCATCAGGTACAAGCCATGATTGTATTTTATTATTGCCTGAATAAGATGCATCTTTAATTTCAATAGCATTACCTGGAATATCTAGATTTTTTACGAAATAAGCTTCAGATATTTTTTCATATTGTGAAGGGTACAATGATTCTAAAAATGAAATTGTTGCTTCAAAAGTATATTCACCATATGTTTTCTCTGTTTTACCTGGTGTCCCTAACATATAATCTGTTGCATCAACTTCACTTTTATATGTATTAGTACCATTTGTTACATTAAATGAATAAACTTCACATTCGTTATCTAATGCTATATAACCT
>CAJGDV010000088.1 GCA_904502155.1 uncultured Bacilli bacterium | reverse complement strand
CAGTAGCATCATCGCCATCAGTAGCTTTTGCATAATCATCAGCTGTGAAACTAGTACCAGATACTGTCATACAGTAAGCATTAGCATTATCAAAAGCTAAAATTACTTCACCATTGCTATTAATAGTAAATACTTTAATTTGACTTAATGTAGGTATATCACCTTTTAGTGATAATGCAGCTAACATTACATCTTCTTTATTAGTTGGCTCTGCATCAACTTCAGTAAATGTTTTACCATCAGTATCTAAACCAACATATTTACCACTATTAGAAGATTCTGCAGTTCTAAAATCCATAACATATGGTGCATTTTTAATTACTTGTAATTGATAGTAATTTTCAGCAGCTTTTGTCATTTGACTTGCTGTTGATTTCCAAGCTCCAGTACGTGATTCCTTTAAGATATTATTAACAGTTGGTATTGCAATTAAAGCAATAATACCTAGAATAAGGATAACTGCTAATAATTCTATTAAAGTAAAACCATTACGTTTCATATTTTAACCTCCTATATTCTATATATAGGATATCATAAAATAAAAAAAACTACAATAGTAGTTTATTTTAATTTTACATTATTATCATTAATAAGATTAATTTTATTTTCTATTAATTTAATTTTATTTTTTATATAACTATCATTATTTATTTTATCAAAATGATCTTTAGTATAAATTCTATTTTCATATAATCTATTATATTCATAATTTAATCCATAGTTTAGCATTTTAAGTGCTTCTTTTTTATTATCTTCTGTTATAACTTCCATAAAATAATCGTCCCTCATAATGCTAATGTATCCCATTTTGTTAAATACTTCTTCTGTTTTGTTATTATTTAAAACATATAATAAATATTCGTCATTAGGATTTTGCATAATTAATTTGTTTAATAAATCTAGTTGTTTATATTTGTTATCAATTATTTCATTAATTCTTCTTCTTATACCATTTTCATCATATTCGATTAAAAATAATTCTTTATTTTCTTCATAATAATCATGTTTTCTTACTTCTTCATATGCCATCATTTGATCCATACAATTTATATTAGCTACATCATAAAAATCACGATATCTTAAGGCTTTGGTTTCTTTTATTTTATTTTTATAGTCATGAACAATTGATTTATACATATCATTATTTTCAAATGTTTTTACAACACTATCATATCCTGCAAGAAAGGCCCCTATTTCTTCTTCAAAGTTTTTATAATATTCATGATAAAATCTTCCTGCTGCTAATTCTAATAAATTAAATCTTATATTATAATAATTTTCTTCTGTTAGTATATTATATTTAACTACATTTTTTTTAGCATTATCAGCATGTTTTAATTCATGATTTATTGTTTCAATTAGTGATGCAAAATTCTTTTTATCACTTTTATAAAGTGATCTTATTAAATAATTTGTAAGTTCAACATTAATTCTTTCATCATTACAACTTCCATATAAACCTGGTTTAAATGTATCCATATATCTTAATACTTTTAATTTCTTTTTACTTGTTTTTGGATTTGTTGTTTCTACTTTTATATCAATGTTTTTTTCTTTTATTTTAAGATTAGTATAAACATGTACAAATGCTTCTATTTCGTTTAGATTTTTATTTTTTTTATATAATTGTTCTTTTATAAATATTTCAATATATTCTTTTACTATTTTAATTTCTTTTTCATCATTAAAATTAATATTTTTATAATTTTTATTTATATAATTTAGTACTATTTCTCTTTCCATATATTTCCCCCTTAAGTTCTTTTATTTTATCAATTCTTTTTTGAATATATTCTCTATTTATTCTTTTATCCATAATTCCAGTATAAAAATCGTTGTCAAGTAATCTTAATTCTTCATATTTAAGCCCATAATTAAGCATTTCTAATACATCTAATATATTTAATCCTTCTATGTTTTCTCCTCTTATAATAAGATTATAACCAATTTCATTAAATGTTTTTTCAATTTCATTATTTAATAATATTTTTTGTAAATTTTTATCTTCAGGATTCATAAGAATCATAGTATTTAATAAATCTAATTGTTTATATTTATTTTTAATTATTTCATTAAGACTTTTTTTATTACCATTTAAATCAAATTCTAGATTGAATATTTCTTTATTATTAACATATAATGGTAAGCTTCTTACATAATCATCTTTTAATATTGAATTAATAAATTCAACATTAACATAATCATACATTTCAGTAAATCTTCTTGATACATATTTATTACGTATAAATTCATAACTATCTACTATATTTTCATAATTTTTAAATTCATTTATTACACTTTCATATCCTTGTTTAAAGGCTCCTATTTCTTCTTCAAAAAAGAAATAATATTCCATATATTTATCATGATAATATTTTCTTATTTCATAGTCATTTTTTTTATTTTTGCTTAAACTTTCTTCTTTGGTAAGACAAGCTTGATCAAAAAGATTAAACTTTAAATTTTGATAATTTTGTCTTGTTATTATAGTATTATAAAAATCAATATTTTTATAACTTACTGCATGTTTTAGCTCATGGTTTATTGTATTAATTAATCTAGTAAAATTAGATTTATCATTAGTGTATAAAGATCTTATTAAATAATTAGTTAATTGTACTCTTATTTTTTCTTCATCACATTCTCCGTATAAATTACTTTCATCATTTTGTCTATCAAAAAATCTTGTTATCTTATATTTCTTTTTACTTGTTCCTGGATCTGTTGTTATAATGTTGGTTTTTACATTATAATCTATCATTTTTAAATTACCGTAAATATGTATAAAAGCTCTTAATTGTTTATAATTTCTATTCTTTTTAAATAATTCATCTTTAATAAATGTATTTACAAAGTTTTTAGCTATTTCTAAATCTTTTTCATTTTCAAAATTTAAATTTTCATAGTTATTAAAGCAATAATTTATTAAATCCATAATAATAACCCCCATGTTGGGAGTTATTATATCTCATTTTTAATTTTTGTCAAATTAAACACAAAAAAATATTTTAATCATTATTATTAAATAATATCCACAATAAAAATCCATTATAAGTTATATTTTTTGATCCCTTTTTATATAGTTTTATACCAAATAATAAGCATATTAGCCATATTGCTAGTTCAAATGGAAAGCAGGTAAAAGCTATCATATATAAAAATAATTTTAATATTAATTTCATAAATACACCTCCACTATAGGAATTGTTATTTTTGCGAAAAAAAAAGATAACAAAATTGTTATCTTTCATTTAATTTAGCAACAAGTAGTTCTAATTCATTTTCTTCTTTTTCTAAAGTTTTTCTATCATTTTCAACAACATGTGCTGGAGCTTTTGAAGTATAATTTTCATTACTTAAAAGTTTCTTTCTTCTTTCAATTGAACCTTTTAATTTTTCAATTTCTTTTTCAAGTAATTTTCTATCTTCTTCACTCATAGAACCATCATAATATAAACTAATTTTAGTATCCATAAATGCTATATCAATATTAGTAAATTCGCCTTCATAAGTTTCAGTAAAGTTTTGACATTTAGTCATTCTTGCTAAAATATCTTTACTATTTTCAATGATTTCATTTCCATAAGTTGCAATAACAAAATCATTTCCTATTTTGTTTTCTAATTTAGTTTTTCTAATTTTAGTAATTAATGAAATAATTTCATCAAGACTTGTTTCTTCGAAAACTAAATCTTTATTATATTCAGGATATTTACTTATCACAATAGATTTTGCATCTTTAATTGGTAACATTCCATATATTTCTTCAGTAACATATGGCATAAATGGATGTAGCATTTTAATGATTGCTGTTAATGTATGAAGTAATACTGATTTAGTTGTATCATTCATATTAATTTTAGCAAGTTCAATATACCAATCACAGAAATCATCCCAAATGAATGAATATAATTCACTACCTACTACATTAAATTCATATTTTTCCATATGTTTTCTTACTGTTTCAATAGTTTTATTTAATTTAGTTAAAATCCATTTATCACTAATTGATAAGTTTTCAAATTTAACTTCTTTAATATCTTCAATATTCATTAAAACGAATCTTGACGCATTCCATAATTTATTAATAAAGTTCCATGTAGATGCTACTTTTTCAGTATCATATCTAAGATCCATACCTGGAGCAGTTCCTGTAAGTAAGAAATATCTTAATGAGTCTGCACCATATTCTTCGATTACATCCATAGGATCTACACCATTACCAAGACTCTTACTCATTTTTCTTCCGTCTTTATCACGAATTAATCCATGGATAACGCAGTCCTTAAATGGACGTTTATCTAAGAAGTGTAATGCTTGGAAAGTCATTCTATTAACCCAGAATGGGATAATATCATATCCTGTTACTAAACAGTCATTTGGGAAGTATCTTTCAAGTTCTGGTGTTATATTAGGCCATCCTAATGTTGAGAAAGGCCATAATGCACTTGAGAACCAAGTATCTAGAACGTCTTCATCTTGAGCCCATCCTTCACCTTCTGGAGCAGTAACACCTACGTATACTTCTTCTCCTCTATACCATGCTGGTATTCTATGTCCCCACCATAATTGACGTGAAATACACCAATCATAAGTAATTTCCATCCAGTGATTCATTATTTTTTCATATCTTTCTGGTACAAAGTTAACTTTACCATCTTTATCTTTTTGATTTTCAAGAACTTTATCAGCAAGTGGTCTCATTTTAACGAACCATTGTTTTGATAAGTATGGTTCAACTACAGCATCAGTTCTTTCTGAATGTCCTACTGAGTGTACCATTGGTTTAATATCTATTAATAAATCTTCATTTTTTAAGTCTTCTACTAATTGTTTTCTACATTCAAAACGATTTAATCCACAGTATTTTCCAGCAAGTTCATTCATAGTAGCATTTGGGTTCATTACTACTACTCTTTCTAAATTATGTCTATTACCTACTTCAAAATCGTTAGGATCGTGTGCTGGAGTAATTTTAACGCATCCTGTTCCAACTTCTGGATCAGCATGTTCATCTCCTACGATTGGAATTAATTTACCAACAACTGGTAAAATAACTTTTTTACCTATTAAGTGTTTATATCTTTCATCATTAGGATTTACAGCTACTGCAGTATCTCCAAATAATGTTTCTGGTCTTGTAGTTGCAATTTCTAAAAAATCGCTTTTATCTTCTAAATAATATTTAATATGATAAAATGCACCTTCATCATCTTT
>CAJGDV010000087.1 GCA_904502155.1 uncultured Bacilli bacterium | reverse complement strand
TCTAATAATTCATAATCTAACTTTTCGTTTGTAGAATTTGGATTAAAAACATTTATATTAAAATATTCAAAATTTTCATATGCTTTTTTTATATCTTCAATAATAATTTCTTTTGTTTGTCCTTTAACACATATTAAAAGACAAACACCATCAAAATATTTAGCTATATCTTTAACATTAATTTCTTTTGGTATCCCCTTTTGCCATTTATCTCTCAAATCTGGATCAAAAGTTTCAGCACCTACTCTAAATTTAACTTTTATTGGATGAAAAAAATTTCTTATTTCATCTAATTTATTTCTATAAATAAAATGACTTTCACACCACATTGTTTCTACTTTTTTTTCAATTAATTTAGTTTTTAAATATTCTTTTGTTTTTTTATCTAATTCAAAAATTGAACCAGAATTTATAACATCAACCATTTTATAAATACCTGTTATTTTATCAATAACTTCTTTATTAGTTTCAAAAGCATTGTTGCTTTTATCTTCATAGTAATCACAAAATGTGCATTTTTTCCATACACATCCTAAACCTTGTAATAGTAATAATTCTCTTTTTAAATGATCATTAATAAGTGAATACCTATCCATAAATTTTTCCTTTCAAAAAATTTATTACAAGGTATGCTAAAGGTGTTGCAAATATTGATTCTATAATAATTTTAATAAAATATTGTGCTATTATCATCATAATTATTTCACTTATTGGTATTACACCTAAAAAAGCAATTAAAACAAATAAACCAGTGTCAAAAATATAACCTACAACCGAACTTAATATTGTTCTTATAAATAAATATTTACTTTTAGTAACATTTTTAATTATTTCCATTGTTTTAGCATTTGAAAGTTCTCCTGCTAAAAAGCCTACTAATGATGCTATTAAAATTCTTGGTGTGAATGTAAAAATAGTATTATAAGCATTTCCTAAATTATTTGGTGAAGGCAAAAAAACGCCAATATATGTAAATGTTGTCATAATTATATTACAAATAAATGTTAAATAAATTACTTTTTTTGCTACTTTATATCCCCAAATTTCTGTTAAAACATCCCCAAGCATATATGCTAAAGGAAAAATAATTGTCCCTGCATCAAACCACGAATAACCCTTAATATTAACCAGTTTTACTGCCATAACATTACTTGTTAAATAGCATGTTACCATAATAGCTGTTATGATAACTAAATAATTAAAATCGTGGTTTTTTAAAGGGTTGTCCACTACCTTGTTTTTCATATTATTCCTCTATTCTATTATTATTAAAATTAACATTTATAAACTTGCGACTTGCAAGAAGATCACACATGTGAACCATTTTTTGATATTTATTTTTAGGTTTTGGGAGTACTACTTGACTATATGGGTTTGTATTCCACTCTCCCATATGACTTTTAATATTATCACTAATCATTGTAGCTTCTAATTTTGTTAATTTTGTTTTATCAATATTTTCTAAAACAAAATCTCCCATTAATATTGGATGATCAAATCTTGTATATTTTTCTTCTACTATTCCTTTTTTAAGACCATCATGAAGCATTAAAGATATTAAAATCATATCTTTTTCATCTTGTGTAAAAACATTACCAACAGATTCAGTTTTAATTATTTCATCTGCTATTTTGACAGCAACTTTAGTATGTCTTACTAAACCACCTTCACCAAGAGCAAAAGCAGGATGATATTTACCACTACTTGATGCTTCAACATGATAAAAATAATCTGGTAATATTTTTAATAATTCTATACAACTTTCTTTTAATCTTTCATTTTTTATTAAATTTAATTCATCATTAAATATAGTATAATTCATAATTTACACCTAAAAACTCTATTAATATATCGTTTGATAAATATATATATTCACGACTGATATATATATTTTCTCCATCATTAATAAGTTTTCCTTCCTCTATTAGATTTTTAATTTGTTTAATTTCAAGGATGTCAAATCCATATTTTAAAGAGAAATCTTTTATATTTATTCCTTTTAATTTTCTAAATCCTAAAATAAATTCATTTTCAATAATTTCATTTTTAGAAAGTTTGTTTTCTTCTTTTATATATTCACCATTTATATACTTATTAAAACTTCTAGTATTATCGTATCTTACATTATCTAAATACCCACTAGCACCCATTCCAAATCCATAATATTCTAAATTATTCCAATATACTAGATTATGTTTTGATTCATATCCTTTTTTAGCAAAATTACTTATTTCATAATGATTATAATCTTTTAGATTATCTATAATTAAATTATACATTTCTAAATCAAGTTCTTCATTTATATTTTGAGTATTTTTATTATATAAAATTGTATTAGGCTCTATTATTAGAGAATACGTTGATATATGAGGTATTTCAAGTTCCTTGTATATTTTTATATCTTCTAATAAATCATCCTTTGTTTCACCCTCTAAAGCATAAATAAGGTCAATATTAATATTTGTTAAATCATATTTTTTTAATAAATTAATACAATTAAAAACCATTTCTTTATCATGCATACGATTTAAGTATTTTAAAAATTTAGGATTAAAAGTTTGAACACCTAAACTAATTCTACTAACATTATATTTTTTAAATAATTTTATTTTATCCTCATCTAAATTTTCTGGATTACATTCAATTGTAAATTCTTCTAATTTATTTTTTTTAAATATATTAGTTATATTAAGTAATTTTTCTAACTGATTAATGTTTAATGATGAAGGCGTTCCTCCACCAATATATAGTGTTTTTATTTCTTCATTTTTATATTTTTCTTTTATTTCTTTTTCTAGTGCTTCTAAGTATTTATCAACATATTTTTCATTATAAAACATTTTTGAAAAATCACAGTAAGTACAAATATTACTACAAAAAGGAATATGTATATAAACTGATTTCATATAGACTCTCCTTTGCCCTATGTATTATACCAAAAAAAATGATAAGTATAAACCTATCATTTAATTTTTATCTTATCTTGATGTGGTACTAATTCATCTGTAAATGTACCATCTTTTTTACGTTTATAAAGAAGTGGATAAATGCCTTCCTCATATTTATAAGCATTTCCAAGTTTAACAGTATCTTTTAAGTATGATGTTTTTAAATCATTAATTTGAATACCAATATTATTTGTAATAACACCTATTTGTTTAATAGAATGAACATTGTTAAATGTTGAAACATTAACACCTACAATATTTCCACTATTATAATAACCATTAATTTGGCCACCATTAAATAAGTTTTCTCCATGCATTGTAGCACATCCTATAAGTCCTGTATTATTACCATTTAAATTAGATATACTATAACTATTTTTAATTACAGTATATTTTTTATCATTAGCTTCTTTATTAGCACCTAATTTTCCAACTAATGTACCAACCTCATTATTTGAAGATGAATTTATATTTCCAGTAAAATAACAGTTTTCCATTAAAAGTGAAGAATGATCATAAGTTTCAAATCCTAAACTTCCAACTAAACCACCATTTGCACCTGTAGTTGAACTTGGGAATATTAATTTACCATTACTAAATGAATTATAAATTTTACCTACTGCAGCCCCTGCTATAGAGCCTCCACCATAAATATAATTTGTTAATGTACCAGCATAACTAGAATTCATAATTATACTATCTTTTAATTTGTCATTATCATTTGACATTCCACCTGTAATACCACCAGTATAATTATCACCTTCTATAATCATATTAGAAAATGCATTATCAATTAATGAATTATGTGATAAAAATCCTGTAATACCACCAATATAACTTGCTTCTGCATTAGCCTTTTTAATACTTCCAGCTGTTTTAGCATTTACAATATTACAAAAATAACCACTACCAATTAGCCCACCAACATATTTTGAACCAATAATATCAATTTTTGATGATACATCAGTAAATTTAGAATTAAAAGCACTACCACCTATTGCACCAATTTTATCAGCTTCATTTGTAGCATTAATTTTACCGTTTATTGTTATGTTTGAAGCTTCTGTACCTTGACCTACTGTGAATAAAAGTCCACTACCTGTTCCAGAAACATTCAAATTACCATTTATATTTATATTATAAAACTTAGATGATACTGAAAGGGCATCTAATAAAGCACCATTTACAGCTGTAACATTTCCTGTTAAAGTCATATCTTTAAATTTACCATTATATGTATATCTTATTAATGCTTGATCAGTTTCATTACGATTAATATAAAGATTTTTAATACTATATCCTAATCCATATAATGCTCCTGAAAATAAATTTACCGGATAAAAACCATGACTTGTTGTAACTTCCTCTTTAATAGTATTTACAACACCATCTTTATTAAAATCTCCAAATTTTACACTCTTAGGATCCTCATAACTTGCATCATCATTAAAGTCTAAGTCTTTAATTAAATAAAAATATTCCGTAGCATTTGTTTCACCATTTGCAGCTTCATTTGACATTCTAACTAAATCTTCAATACTATCAATATAATTATCTTCATTACAATTAGTTAAATCATATGAAACTATAACATCTTCATCCATTTTATATCCACAAAAATCTTTATTTGATGCCATTACTAAAACTTCACCATTTTGTTTAATTTTAACAAAACCACTCATATAAGCTTTCTTTTTAATATCAAGTGCATCAAATGTTGATTCATCTTTCAAGTTAAACATTACGTCACTTTTCATTTCATTACGTAATTCTTTCATTTTATGATAAGCTTCACCTTGTTTAACTAATCTTGCTACATTATTTTCAAATGAATTAAATCTTACTTTTTCAATTAATTTATTTATAAAAGGTCTTGTAAAATAAAAAATTATTCCAAAAACTAAAATGACAATAATAAGTTCCATAAAAGTAAATCCATTTTTTTTCATACTCTCACCTATTTTAATTATAGCAAAAATATTTAATAAACAAAAGTATAATTTTTTGCTATAATTATTATGGTGATATTATGAAATTAAGAAATTATTATAAAGAAGTATCGATTTTAAAAGTAAGTATTGTTAATTTTTTTAGTGGTCTTATTGTTGGATTTCCTTTTTTTATTGCAGTTATATATTTTTTTGGTAATAGTAAATTAATTGGAGCAATAATAGGATTACTTAGTGTTCTTGCTATTATTATTTTTAACTGGTTACTTAATAAATTTACACATAATAGAAATAGTAATAGTAATGAATATTTAACAATGTTTGCTTCTTTTGTTTTCCTATTTTTAGGAATGTTTTTATCAACAAATGTTGTTTCAACATTTAT
>CAJGDV010000086.1 GCA_904502155.1 uncultured Bacilli bacterium | reverse complement strand
TTTTCTTTTCACCTTATTATTTAAGTTAGTTATATGTCCTTTATAAAATTCCATTAAATCGTTTGAATTATTTTCTTCTAGCATTTTAGCCATAGCATCAATATATTTTTTATGTTCATTATAATCTAATTTATTATATGGTGTAACTTCAAGTCCAGCTAACATTAATAAACAATCAACTAAAGCCCTTGAACATCTACCGTTTCCATCAGGAAATGGATGTATTTTAACTACTTTAGCTTTAAGTTCTAATACTTCTTTTATAAATTCTTCTTTATCCTCACAGTTTTTAGCTTTATTTTTTAAATCTACAAATTCATTATTTAAGTTATTTAATTCTTTACTAATATTTCTATGCTCTGAGCATTTAACTGTTGAACCACTAATAATAGCACTTGTATTTCTAAATGTTCCACCATTAGGAAATAATGCTTGATTTTTAAATATCAAGAAAATACTTAATGATACATAGTCTTTATCTATTCCCTTAAATAAAGTTTCGTATAAATTCTTTAGTTTTAACAAATCCTTAAATTCTTGTCTTGCTATAATACATTCTTTTTTACCTGAATTTTCATTATTTAACATTTCTTCTATTTTCGTAATATATAATTCATCTAGTTTTTCAATATAATTTTTAAGAATATTTTCCATTTCAACCCCTCATTTCGGCATATATATTATCATTAATTATGGTTTGTGTCAAATTAGATACAAAAAGACAACCTATCTTTGGGTTGCCTTTTCATTTTCTAATCTTAATTTATCAGCAATAGTAACCATAAATTCTGAATTTGTTGGTTTTGCTTTTACATAGTTAATGCTGTAGCCAAAAATTTCTTGCATTGTTTCTGAGTCAGCTCTACTGCAACTAACTTCTATAGCATGTCTAATTGCTCTTTCTACTCTTGAAACGGTTGTATCATATTTAATGGCTATTTCAGGATATAATTCTTTTGTTATTCCTCCTAATAATTCTGGTCTATTATATAGTATTAAAATACAATCTCTAAGGTATTGATATCCTTTTATATGAGATGGAATTCCTAATTGATGTAAAAGTTTTGTTACATATAATTGTAATTGTTTTTCACCAGTTTTAAGTCCTATTTTTTGATTTGATTTATTTGTTGATTCTATAATCTTTTTTTCTAAATCTATTAAATCAAATGGTTTTAAGACAAAATATGTTGCACCTAAAGCAGCTACTTCACTAATTACATTAGGAGCATTATAACTTGATTCTACAATTACGTTAATATCAATATTTTTTTCTTTACATTGTTCTAATAACCATAATCCGTCTTTTTTAGGCATTATTAAATCAAGCAATACTACATCAAAATTACCTTTCTCTTTTTCTATAAGTGCTAAACCATCTTCCCCGTTATATGCTTCAGCTACTACTTTTATTCTATTTGTTTGTAAGAAAAATTCCTTAAGCATGTCTATTAAATTTATATTATCATCAACTATTAAAAGTTTAATTTCTTCCATAACTTTCTCCTTCTATAAATGATAACAATATTATAAACATATTATTAAAAAAAATCTAGAATGAAATTTGTCTTTTTTTGTCGAAACTAAAAAAAGTTATCCTAAGACAACTTCTTTTATTTTTCTAAGCTTATGTGGATCTAACGAAGCCCCACCAACAAGTACCCCATTTAAATTGTCAATTTTATTAATACTTTCAATATTTTTCTCATTAACACTTCCACCGTAAAGGATTTTTACTTTTTTATCTGGATATAATGAGTTAACTATTTCTAATATATATGCTGTAGTACTTTTAATTTCTTTCATTGTTGGAATTAAACCTGTTCCTATTGACCATATAGGTTCATATGCTATGATAACATTTTCTATTTTATTTTCATTTACATTTCTTAAACAATTAATCAATTGTCTTTTTAAAATTTTATCTGTTTTAAGCATATCTTTTTCTTCTTTTGTTTCTCCAATACATAAGATTACATTTAAGTCATTTTCTAATGCATTTAAAACTTTTTTATTAACGATATTATCTGTTTCATGAAAATATTGTCTTCTTTCCGAATGACCAATTATAGTATATTTAATTCCCATACTTGCTATTTGGTTAGCACTTATACACCCTGTATAAGCTCCTTCATCAACATAGAAACAATCTTGTGCTCCTACAGAATATTTTTTTCTTACAAAATATGGTAAGTATAGAGCTGGTGGACATATAACTACTTTTTTAGTATTTATATCTTCTTTAATACCATTTAAATAGTTATTAACATAAGCAGCAGTCATATTCATTTTTAAATTTGCAACAACTATTTTTTCCATTTAAACACTCCTTTAACTGTGTGAATAAAACCATTTTTAATTGTTTTATCTTTTCCATCAAAATCTTGACCTATTGCAGCTTTATAAACATCTAATACTCTTTCTCCAAAATATTTACTAGAATATGTATCAGCATTAATTCTAGCTTGTTTAGAGAATTGTTTAAGTTTAGAAGGTTCATTTATGAATGATTCAACATATTTTTTATATTGATGTTTTGTTTCAAATAAATGACCATTTAATCCATCAACAATTACAGTATTAAAACTTTCATCATTTACAGCTACTACAGGTAAAGAAGCAGCCATTGCTTCAATAACAGTAAGTCCTTGTGTTTCACTCGTAGATGCTGTAGCAAATATATCTGCAATTTGGTAATAAAGAGTTACATCTTCCCATGGAACTTTTCCTGCAAAGATTACATATTCATCAAGATTAAGTTTATGTGCTAGTTTTTTGTATCTTTCTAAATCAGGTCCATCTCCTACAATTAATAATTTACTTTTATAATTTTTAGCTAAATATTCATGAGCACTTATTAAAAATTCTACATCTTTTTCTTTTGCAATTCGACCTACAAATAAGACAACAAAATCACTTTTTGAAAGTCCATGTCTTTTTCTTATTTCGTCTACTTTTTTACTATCAATATTTTCTTTATAAAATCTTTCAACTTCAATACCAGTAGGTACTATATGTACATTTCTTTCATATTTATATTTTTCTTTAAATAAATCATATGTTTTTTTAGTTGGTACAATTAATTCTGTTGCGGTTTGATCACAATAGAAATTAGTTAAATATTCAACTATTTTTTTACTTGTATTATTAAAATATCCTTTTGTTATATAATGTACATAGTCTTCATACATTGTGTGATATGTATGTACTAGTGGAATATTAAATTGTTTAGAAATAATTCTTGCAAATGTTCCTACTCCAAATTCAGTATGTGAATGGATAACATCTAAATTCCATTTTCTGATTTTATTAAGTGCTTTTAAAGGATATACCCCTGTTAAACGATAATCATAAATTCCAATAGGTACTCCTGGAATTCTAATAATATGTTCATCGTTTTCATATTTATATTTCATATTATCTGAATTAACAGTAACAATATATACTTGATGTCCTTTTTTTCTTAGGGCATTTTCTAGCATCACAATACTTGTTGAAACTCCATTGATAAATGGAGGATATGTATCCGTAAAAATTCCTATTCTCATAATTCAACTCCTATGATTATTTTATAACTTCAATTCCTGGTAATTGTTTACCTTCTAAAAGTTCTAATGAAGCACCACCACCAGTTGAAATATGTGTGAATTTTTCTTTAAATCCAAAGTTAATAGCAGCACTTGCTGTATCTCCTCCACCAATTATTGAAACGCATCCACTTTCAACTAATGCTTCACATAATTTAATTGTACCATTAGCATATTTATCTAATTCAAACATACCTACTGGCCCATTCCAAATAACTGTTTTACTATCCATAATATGTTGCTTGAATAATTTAATACTTGCTGTCCCAATATCAAGTCCCATTTCATTATCTTTAATATCATTTATAAAACATTCTCTTGAATTAGTATTTTCATCAGTATTTTCAGCACATACTACATCTATTGGTAAAACAATTTTATCTTTATGTTCTTCTAACATTTTTTTACAGAATTCAATATTTTCTTCATCTAGTAATGAATTTCCTATTGGAAGTCCACTTGCTTTTAGGAATGTAAATGCCATTCCCCCTCCAATTAAAATATGATCTGCTTTATTAACTAAATTTTCAATTACACCAATTTTATCACTAACTTTAGAACCACCTAAAATTACTGTAAAAGGTCTTTCAGGATTTTCCATAGCTGGTAATAAATTTTCTAATTCTTTTTCCATTAAGAATCCTACTGCAGAATCTAAATGTGATGCTATTCCAACATTAGATGCATGAGCTCTATGTGCAGTACCAAATGCATCATTTACAAATACATCACCTAAACTAGCCCAGTAAGCACCTAATTCAGGATCATTACCACTTTCTTTTTTTCCATCTAAATCTTCAAATCTAGTATTTTCTACTAATACGATATCTCCTGGATTCATATTATTAATTGTTTCTTCTAATTCTTTACCTCTTGTCATATCAACAAAGATAATTTCTTTATCCATTAATTCGCTTAATCTAAAAGCAACTGGTTCTAATGTATTAGTTTCTTTATCTTCTTCTGTTTTAACGCGGCCTAAGTGTGACATTAAAATCACTTTAGCTCCTTTTGAAGCAGCATAATTTATTGTTTCTAAACTTTCTCTAATTCTATTATCATCTTGTATTCTACCTTCTTTGATAGGTACATTAAAATCTACTCTTATTATTACTTTTTTATTTTTTAAATCTAATTGTCTTATATTTTTCTTCATGTTTCATGCTCCTATTCTTCTTTTATTATACATAAATTACTAAAAAAAGACAATGTTCTTTACATTGTCTTACATTTATTTTTCTAGGGCTATTACGGTTCTTACAGTAGCTTCTTGATTTTGAGTGTCATAAAACAAATGATTTCCAAGCCCACCCCATGTTCCAAATTGTGATTGTACTCCTGTGTGATTATGATTACCACCTAACAATGAAACAAATGGTCCCTCATTATTTACGTCATCATAACCTGAATACCAACCCTTTGTGTGACAAAATATTTGACCAATATATCTAGGATAAGAACAATCTTCATCATATGCAATAATATCAAAATATTTATCATGTGGAGGCTCAATTCCTTCAATTGTAAATGAACCATCCATATAGTATCCTTTAAATCCTGATGGTTCTGATTGGTGATATCCAACATATAATTGTGCTTTCATATTATATGTATCCATAGAATCAATACTAAATGTCATATAATGTTCCCAAGCACCAAAGTTAAGATCAAATATACCATATACATTACCTGTTGAACTTTGAGGATAATTATTTGTTGTTCCAAATTTATCAATACATGTTGATGTTAATGTTACAGTGCCATCAGCATTTTTAGCACCACCACAACCGGTAATATGCATAAAAT
>CAJGDV010000085.1 GCA_904502155.1 uncultured Bacilli bacterium | reverse complement strand
TGTTGGAGGACCTGTAACATAGTTTCTTACTTTTTCACTTTTCATAGTTAAAATTGAAATAGCATAAGCTATAACACCAAATGTTAAAACGGCTACAATTCCATTAATTTCATTGGATTCTAAGTTGATTGTCATTTCAGCTGAGAAATTACCAATAGAAATACCAATAACATAATCAAATAATGTTAGTTCAGAAACTTGTTTTCTACCTAATAATTTAGTAATAAAAAATAATACAACTAAAGATATTACTGCTCTATAAATTGTATCAAAAATTTCACTCATATTAAAAACCATAATATCACCTAGTAATATTATGGTCTATTTTTTATTTTTTATTCTTTTGAAAAAATCTTCTTAATCTTCCTTTGTGTTCATAAACAATATTTGTTTTAAGTACAAATAACACTACTAATAAAGTTAATATAAAATAAATTATATAACCTAAAGTTCTATCTTTTAAGAAATAAACAATACTTGCTATTGCAAAAAGCATATTTATTAAATAAATAATTAAAACTGTAGCACGTTGTGAAAAGTTTCTATTTAAAAATTGATGATGAATATGAAACTTATCAGGTTTCGAAATACTTTCCCCTTTTATTAATCTTCTAAGTATAGCAAATACTGTATCTAAAATTGGTATTGCTAATATTAAAAGCGGAATTATAAGTGATGTCATAGTAACATTTTTAAATCCTAATAATGCTATAACAGCAATTATAAAACCTAAGAACATTGATCCTGAATCACCCATAAAAATACTAGCAGGATTAAAGTTATGAACTAAAAATCCTAAAGTAGAACCTAACATAATAAATGTAAGGACACAGTCTAAACCTAGTTTTCCTTGAATTGTAGCAATAATACCTATTGTTATAAAATATATTGAACTAATTCCTGCCGCAAGACCATCTAGTCCATCGATTAAATTAATACAATTAATACATCCTAGTATAAAAAATACTGTAATAGGATATGCTAAGATACCAAAATTAATAACCATTCCAAAAGCCGTTAATTCATGCATTACTATATTTCCATAAAAAGTAATAATTAATGCCGATAATAATTGACCTAAAAACTTATAACTAGCTTTAAGAGGCTTAATATCATCAATTACACCTGTAATTACAATAATAAAACTACCAATTAAGATAGAATTCATAATAGCACTTGGCTCTCCAAATATCATATAACCTATTAAGAAACCTAAATATATTCCAAGTCCACCTAACCTTGGCATTGGCTTAGTATGAACTTTACGTTCATTAGGTATATCTAAAGCTCCTACATGAGCTGCAATTTTCTTAATTACTGGAATTAAACAAGCTACTACAAAAAATGTTAAAAATGTCATATTAAAACATCTTATTAAAATTTCATTCACATCTATCACCAAATTTATTATAACATATTTTGAATAATATTTTAAATATTTATCATAATTATATGGGAGGCTTTTATGAAACTATCAACAAATAATAAAATTAATATTAAAAAACTTGAACATATTAATGGAAAAAGTCCTGATTTAGTTATAAGAACACTTAATAAAAAAATAAGTTATGCCTTTTTTGAAAGTGTATCTAGTGATAATAAAATCAGTGACTTTTTAAATAAAGCATTAATAAATATAAATTTTTATTTTGATAATGTTTATAATAGAATCAAAAATAATTTATATAATAGTAAAGTTAAAGAAGTAACAAATTTTAAAGATCTTTATTATTATTTAGAATCTGGTTTTACTATTATTTTCATAAATGGCTTTTCTAAAGCCTTAGCTGTTGAAACAAGAGAAACACTCGACCGCGGAATAACTGATGTTAAAAGTGAAATGGGAATCAAAGGACCTAGAGATAGTTTTACTGAAAATTTTAATAAAAATTTAGGTCTTATTAGAAAAAGAATAAAAGATGAAAATTTAAAAGTTTGTGAATATTTAATCGGAAGAAGAAGCAAAACGAAAGTTGGACTTTTATATATTGAAGATATTGCATTTATAGATAATGTTAATAAAATCAAAGAAAAATTATCTAAAATTAATATTGATGCTATTTTAGATACAGGTTATATTAGAGATTTTTTAATTGAAAAAAAGTCTATTTTTCCAACTATAATTAATTCTGAAAGACCTGATTTAGTATGTGCTTCACTTCTTGAAGGAAAAATAGCTATTATTGTTGAAAATACTCCTTATGTATTAGTAATACCTGGACTTTTAAATAATTTTATTCATTCTAGTGAAGATAGTTATCAAAAAGCTATTCATGTTACTTTTACTAGATTTTTACGCTTAATAGCATTATTAATTACAATTTTAGTTCCTGCTTTTTATGTTGCTATTACGACTTTTAATCAAGAAGTTATACCTGATACTTTGTTAATATCACTAGCTATACAAAGATCTGGTGTTCCGTTTCCTACTTCTTTTGCTGTTTTTATTTTAATGATCACATTTGAACTTCTACGTGAAAGTGATATTAGATTACCCGAAAAAATGGGTACAAGTATTAGTATTGTTGGAGCCTTAGTACTTGGTGATGCTGCTGTTAATGCTGGTATCGTATCTCCTATTGTTGTAATTGTTGTTGCAATTTCTTCTATTACTAGTCTTCTTTTTACTGATACTGATTTAATTAATGCTTTAAGATTTTGGAAATTTTTTGTTTTATTATTTTCAGCATCAATGGGTTTAATAGGATTTGTAATTGCAAGTTTAATATTAGTTACTAATTTATGTAGTATAGAAGTTATTGGTGTTCCATATCTTACTCCTTTTAGTCCAATTAATTTAGATGCCCTAAAAGATTCTTTATTTATGGTATCAAGAAATAAAATGAAAAAAAGAGCAGATTATCTTGCTAAAAATATTATTAGAATTGGTGATAAAAATGAAAAATAAAATTTTAATAATTATTGTTTCCCTACTAATGACAGGTTGTTATAATTATAACGAACTTAATGATATAGCCATAATTAGTGGTCTTGGAATAGATATGGATAATAATAATCTAAAAATATCAGCACTAGTAGCTAATGGTCAATCATTAAATTCCAATTCAAAAGAAGGTAATGCCCAACCTACTTTAATTACTGGTACTGGTAAAAATTTTACGGAAGCTATTAAAGATATAGAAAGTAAAAGTGCTAGAGAATTATATATAGGACATTTAAATATTGTTATTATAAATGAAAAAGTAGCTTATGAAAGATTATTTGATATTATTGATCCTTTATTTAGAGATCCTGAAACTTTAAAAAAATATTATATTATTTTATCTAAAGGTACTACTAGTGAAAACATTTTAAAAACACTATCTCCATTAGAAACTTTACCTGCTGAAAATACATCACTTAATATTGTTACATCTAAAAAAAATTTAGGATATAGTAATGAAGTTTTTTTAAGTACATTTATTTATAAAATATTAAATAAAGGATTAGAACCAGTTCTTCCAACTATTATTTTAGAGGGTAATATTGAAGAAGCTGATAATATTGACGACTTAAAAGCATCTAAAGTTGATACAACACTAAAAATGGATAGTCTAGCCCTATTTAAAGATTATAAATTAGTAGGATTTGCAACTCATGATGAAAGCAAAGGAATTAATATTATTAATAATGAAATAAATACACTAACAATAACTAATTCATGTTATAAAAATAAAGATAAATATATTGTTACTCAAATTGATGATATTGAATCTAAAATTAAAATTATTAACAAAAATAAAATTGAAATTACAGTTAAATCTAGTGGCTCTATAAATGAAACAAATTGTAATTTAGATTTACAAAATGATGATGTAATTAAAAAAATTAATGATACTGTAAAAAATAATATCAAAGATATTATTTATAAAGGAATCAATAAAGGAAAAGAATTAGACACAGATATTTTTGGTTTTGGAAATAAAATTTATAAAAAATATCGTAAATTAGATTATGATTTTAAAAATCTTGATATTGATGTTAAAACTGATGTTGAACTTAAAACAAAAGGCTCTTTAGAGACAACTTTAAAGGAGGCAAATAATGAAAATAAATAGTTTTAATTATAATACTTTATTATTCTTTTTAGTTAGATGTCTTTTTATTGGTATTTGTTTTAATAATCTTATTATTATTTCTAAATTAGATTCTTGGATTAGTATTTTAATTGGGATTATAATTTCTATTTTTCCGTTATCACTTTATTATTATATTAATAGTAAATATCCTTCTTTAAACATTTATGAAATTATTAATAATAATTTCATTAGTTCATTACTTTCAATTTTTGTTTTCTTTTTTAGTGCTTCTTCTTACTGGAATATTATCAATTTTATAAGTTCACAGTTTTTATATAAAACACCTGATATTTTGATTTCTCTTCTTTTTATTACTTCTATTATATATATTAATTATAAAGGTTTAAAAACAATTTTAAGAGTATCTACAATGTTATTTTATGTTACAGTATTACTTTTTCTATTAAGTTTTATTGGTCTAATTATTCAAACTGATTTAGAAAATTTAATGCCCGTTTTTATGAGTAGTAATAAAGAAATTATTTTAGGTTCAATGCACCTTATTGCATATAATACTTTACCTTTATTTATGCTTTTAGTTATACCTAAAGATTATATTAAAATCGATATTAAGAGTAATTTATTTATGTTTGTTTTTGCATCTTTTATGATTTTTGCATATTGTTTTTTAGTATTATCTATTTATGGAATTGATATTGCTACTCTTCTTCATTTTCCAGAATTTCATGTTTTTAAAAGATTAACTTTAATGGGATTTGTTAAAAGACTTGAAAATATTTTTTCAGTGCAGTGGGCTTTTGATTATTTCATTTTTATTTCTTTTGCAATATATTTTATTTGTCAAAATCCTCTTTTAAAAAAATTTAAATTCAATTATATTGTAATATCATTATTACTTGTAATAACAAGTAATAATATGTTTTCAAGTAATACTGTAGGTTATAATTTTACACTTAAATACCTTCCTTATTTTATATATCTTTTCTTTTTATTATTGCCAATACATTTAAGTATAAAAAAAGATACCAATTCTATTTAAAGAATTGATATCCAGCATAACCTATTCCTGCTGCAAGTAATAAAATTAATAATATATAAATAAATATTATAAATTTATTTTTCTTTTTAACAACTTTAATTTTATCTAATTCTAATGTATCGTCAAAATCTTTTTTACTAATTTTTAAAGATGCTGTATTAAATGATTCATCTTGTTTTTCTTCATAATCATCTTCATCTTCTTTAGCTTCTTCAATTAATTCTTTAATTGATTTTTCGCTTTCTCCGCCAATACTATTATTTTGTAAATCTTCAAATAAATCAATACATAATTCAGAATCTTCAATTTGTTCTA
>CAJGDV010000084.1 GCA_904502155.1 uncultured Bacilli bacterium | reverse complement strand
ATCAAAATAAATTGGAATCATTCCTATATCCAATTCTGGATCTGCTCCATTTAAAACTGGATCTGTATATTTTGTAATAGAGCCGCTTTCAGAATATTTTAAACTATATGATAAAAATCCATCTTTATCTTTTTGTACATCGATATAATATAAATATATATTAGTATCATTAGGATTTCCAATATTTTCTTTTAAATATTTATGTTCAATTAATTTTCTTGATGTTATAACAGCATTAAAGTTATTATCATCAATATTAGGAAAATCATCTAAATGAGATGTCATATAAAGTTTTGCAGCATTTATAACATTAGTAGTAAATACTTCTTGTTCACGTATCTTATTCTTTTTTATAGTATTAGTTAAAGATGTAAATGAAAGTATTGCTACAGTACCAACAATTATTATAACAGCCAATAATTCAACCATCGTAAATCCTTTTCTCATATTAACCCTCTTTCTTATATTTAAGTTTATATTTAATTTTTCCGTTTTCATTTAATAGTTCTACATAATATGAATTAACATCAATATTTTTACTTGGAGATTCTATTAAATATTTTATATAATTTTCTTTTTTTAATGTTAAAACAGGTAATTCAGCTTTAGCATTTTCTTTATTTAAATCTAATATTTTATTTACTGTAATATATTTTTTTGCAGCTTCAATAATATAGTTTTTAAATACCATTTGTTTTGTTATTGGATAAAATATAGAATATATGATACATATTATTAATAAATATTTTATTTTATTTTTCAATATTATCACCCTATTATAATTATAACATAAAAAAAGAAAATCTAAAAAGATTTTCTATTCTTTGCAATTACGGCGCAATATGTATCATTATTAGAACTTCCAAAGAAGTATGATGTATGAAAAAACTATCAAATAAATAAAAATTAGTATTTTAAACTATATTTTTTAGATGCGTAATAATTGGATTTCCATTATTTTCTACTTCATTATTTATATTACTATTTTTTTATTGTCGCCATTATATAGGTATATTATAAAGAAACAAAAAGAGAGACAATAATCTCTCTATTTTATAAATTTTTAACTTCAATACGAATTAATGGAAGGTGTCCATATCTAGCATGACCTGTTCCTTCTCCAATCTGATTACTTAAAACAAGCTTTGACGAAGATGTAATACCTAAACTGTCATTAAAAGTCCCTACAACTTCACCATCATTTAAAAGTTCAAAACCTTTAGCTTTTGAAAGTTTTAGAACATCATTAGTACAAGGACTACCAGTTACACTTTGGCGAACACTATGAGCATAAATTTCATAAGTACCACCATCTTCTTTTGCACTGATTTCCTCAACAAATTTATGTGTAGATGTTCCAAGCATTATTATAAAAAAGTGGTGTCCCATAAACAGATCTTCAACAATTGGATTAGAATCAAATTGAATTTCTACATATTGAGCATTCCAATCTATATCAATGGTATCTTGCCATAATCCATTAAATTCTGTTCTAGTGTATAAATTTGATGGTTCTTCTTCTATATTATTACTTCCTGGACTACAATCACTTGTAGTAGGTTCAGATCCTGATTCTTCATCTACTATATATTCATAGTTTTCATTTATTTTTTTAATATATAATTTAATATCATTTGCATAACATTTATCATTCATAGGATTAATCATATCAGGTTTAACAAACCCTTGAGACTTTAAATAACCTAAGTTTAGTGGTAATACATCACCTGATTCTTCAGGTAACATTTCAACATTAGCATCTCCCCAAGTTTTTAATCCATTTCTTATTGTTTCTATTTGTTGTACATACATTTTTTTCTTATTTTTCTTTATTATGCCATCTACAGCAGGAATTGTAATTAATGTTATAACTGCTAATAAACCTAGAATAGCTAATAATTCAACAAGTGTAAAACCTTTATTTTTCATATTATCACCTATTATGATTATATAACAAAAAAGGACTTTTTTAAAGTCCTATTTTTCCATCATATATTTTGCAGTTTTAATCATTTGAGTTGTATAACTATTTTCATTATCATACCATGCTACAACTTGAACTTGATATAATCCTTCACCAATTTCAGATACCATTGTTTGAGTAGCATCAAATAATGAACCATAAGTAATACCAATAATATCAGAAGATACTAGTGGTTCTTCAGTATATCCATATGAATCATTACTTACTTTTTTCATGTATTCATTAATTTTTTCTTTAGTTAAATCTTTTCCTTCTACAACTGCAATTAAAATTGTTGTTGAACCTGTTGGAACTGGTACACGTTGTGCTGAACCAATTAATTTTCCTTTTAATTCTGGAATTACTAAACCAATAGCTTTAGCAGCACCTGTTGAATTAGGAACAATGTTTACTGCTCCTGCTCTAGCACGACGTAAATCACCTTTTCTATGTGGTCCATCTAAAATCATTTGATCTCCTGTATAAGCATGTACAGTAGTCATAATTCCTGATTTAATTTTTGCAAAATCATTTAATGCTTTAGCCATTGGCGCTAAACAGTTAGTAGTACATGAAGCTGCACTAATAATATTATCTTCTTCAGTTAAAATATTTTCATTTACACCATAAACTACTGTTTTTAAATCTTCACCTGCTGGTGCTGAAATAATAACATTTTTAGCTCCTGCATTAATATGTGCCATTGATTTTTCTTTTGAACAGAAAAATCCTGTACATTCTAATACAACATCTACATCTAATTCTCTCCATGGTAAATTAGATGGATCAGCTTCTTTATAAATTCTAATTTCTTTACCATCTACAACAATACTTTCTTCTTTTGCTTCAACAGTATGTCCATCATATCTTTTTTGTGCTGAATCGTATTTTAATAAATGTGCTAACATATCAGGACTAGTTAAGTCGTTGATTGCTACTACTTCATAATTATCTAATTCAAACATTTGACGGAATGCTAATCTTCCTATTCTTCCAAATCCATTAATTGCTACTTTAATCATTTTTTTGCCTTCTTTCTTTATGTTATATTTTAATCCTTAAATCCACTTCCACCAATAAATTCTCTTAATATTGAATCTTTTGGTACTTCATCACTTGGTATTGATAAGAAGTTTCTTAAGAAATTAATTAATCTAATAGCTTCTGGATATACAGGATCATCTTCTTCTACTGAGAATAATAATGGTTCTGCATATGTTTTTAATACTCCAAGTTCATATACTAATGCTGTATTTATAACTACATCAGCATCATCTTGGAATGGGAATATATATTGTTCTTCTCCAGCTCTAATATTTTTCCACATTGCAAGTGTATCAGATGCTGAATGTCCTCTATATTTATTATCTCTAATAATTCTTCTAAGTCTTCTAGTATCACTAGTATGAATTCTATTATGATTATCTATATTTAATTGTGTTAAAGGACTTATATATACTTTAAATTTATTTTTTCTTTCAACAGCTACTGTTAATTCTTCATTTAAAGCATGTAATCCTTCTATGATAATTATATCATTATCTTTTATTTTTAACCATTTGTTTTTATATTCTTTTTCTCCTGTTACAAAGTTATATTGTGGTAATAAAACATTTTTACCTTCTAATAATTCTGATAATTGTTTATTAAATAATTCTAAATCAATTGCTCTAATACTTTCAAAATCATATTCTCCATTAGGTAATTTTGGTGTATCAACACGATTTAGGAAATAATCATCTACTGATATAGCATGTGTTCTAAATCCTAATGTTTGTAAATATACTGCAAGTTTTTTACTTGTTGTTGTTTTACCACTTGATGAAGGACCAGCTATTAAAACAATTTTAATATTTTTACGGTCATGATAAACTAGATTACTAACATTAGCTAATTGACTTTCAAAATTAGCTTCTGCTAATCTAATAACTTCATCATATCTACCTTGTGATACAATTTTATTTAAATCAAATGCACAGTCAATTCCAATTTTTTCACCCCATTTAGTATAATCTAAAAATTTATCAAATACTAAACGATGATGTTTATAATCAAGTGTACATTCTGGATTAAATGTATCAGGCATTCCAAGTACAAATCCATCACCTTTAACATATGTTAATTTAAATGAAGTAATTTGACTTGTTGAATATGCCATTTCAGTAAAAAAGTAATCATATACATCGTCTAAACGATATAAATTAACAAATGTATTACTTATATATCTTAATACATTTACTTTATCAAATTCTTTTTCTTTTCTAAAGAATTTGATAGCATCTAATCTTGGAACAGAAACTCTTGTGAATTTTAGATCTTCTTCAACTAATTTATACATTTCATCTTCAACTTTTTTAAGTTTAACCTTATCTAGTTTTACCCCTCTAATTTCACAGTAAATCCCTTTATCAATAGAATGTTCTATTTTTACTACTGCTTCTTTACCAAATACTCTTTTAACAGCAACAATAAGCATAAATTGTAAGCTTGAGCAATATACAGTATTTCCTTCAGTTGAACTACGGTCATAAAAATCAACATTACATTTTTTTTCAATAATAGTATTTAAGTTAGTTATGTCATTATCTACTTTTGCTACTAATATTGGATAATTGTAATTTTTTTGCCAAGTTTTACTGATTTGATATAAATCAATATTTTTTGGAAATACTTTAGGTAATTCATCTTTGTATGTTACTTTAATTGTGTTATCCATAATTATCCCTCTATTCTATATACAATTTTATCAAATTTTTTTATTTTTGTATATAATCAATGTCTAATTTACATAATATAAATTAGGAGGTGGAATATGCTTATTCCTACAATTATTGAACGAGGTCGTGATGGTGAACATGCTTATGATTTATATTCTAGATTACTTAAAGATCGAATTATTATTTTAGGAGGAGAAATTAATGATAGTTCTGCTAATATTGTTATAGCACAACTTTTATATCTTGATAGTTTAAGTCATGATGATATTAGTGTTTATATTAATTCTCCTGGTGGTTCTGTTTCTGCTGGACTTGCTATTTATGATACTTTTAATTTAATTAAGAGTGATGTTAAAACTATTTGTATGGGTTGTGCTGCAAGTATGGGTGCCCTTTTACTTTCTAGTGGAACTAAGGGGAAAAGATATTGCCTTCCTAATAGTGAAGTAATGATTCATCAGCCGTTAGGTGGTGCTAGTGGACAGGCTACTGAAATTAAAATTGCTGCAGAACATATTTTAAGAATTAAAGAAAAAATAAACGTCATGCTTTCAGATAACACTGGTAAACCTCTTAAAATTGTTGAAAATGATACAGATAGAGATTATTATTTATCTGCAAAAGAAGCTTTAGATTATGGTTTAGTTGATGAAATATTATAAAAAAACCTAACAATTGTTAGGTTTTTTAACTTTCTAATAATATTTTTGGTATTGTTATTACTGGTCTTATACCTTT
>CAJGDV010000083.1 GCA_904502155.1 uncultured Bacilli bacterium | reverse complement strand
ACCATTTAAAGAACAATTAAATGTTGATGTATGTTATAGATGTTTTAAACCATCACCAAAGAAATTCTTATATGTTATGGAACATTTTAATTATAATGAATCTCAAATTGCAATTGTTGGAGATCAATTTTATACAGATATTATAGGTGGTAATAAAGTTGGTATTACTACAATCTTAGTTAATCCTATTAGTGCTAAAAGTGATATGATATTAACAAAAGTACAAAGAATGAGAGAAAAAAAATTAATAAAAAAATTATCAAAAGCTAACTTATTTTATAAAGGAAAATATTATGGATAAAAAATGTACTGGTTGTGGTGCGTTATTACAACATTATAATGATGCATTAGAAGGTTATATTGATGAAACAAAATATGAAACAGCAACTATTTGTGAAAGATGTTTTAGAATTAGAAATTACGGCGATTATAAATGCATAATCAAAGATAATAATACTTTTATAAATATTATTAAAAAAATAGATTCTAAAGATTTAGTTGTTCTTGTTATGGATTTATTTAATTTACCTGAAAATTTAAATGTTTTTACAGAAAATATTAAAAATCCTATTTTATTAGTTTTAACAAAAAGAGATATTCTACCAAAAATAATTTATGAAGAAAGATTACTTGAATATGTTAATAACTATAAACTAAATTATAAAGACAAAATAATTGTTAGCAGTAATAAAAATTATAATTTTGATAATTTACTTGATAAAATTAATGAATATAAAACATCAGATAAAGTTCATGTTGTAGGTTTTACTAATGCAGGTAAGAGTACATTAATTAATAAACTTTTATATAATTATTCAGATAATGTTGTTAATATAACAACTAGTATGTTACCAAGTACAACACTAAATAGTATTGAAATTAAATTTAGTGATAATATGACAATTATTGATACTCCTGGACTTTTACAAGAAGGAAGTATTGAAGACTATATCGATGTAAAAACTCTTAAAAAAATAGTACCTAAAAAAGAAATAAGACCTATTACTTATCAAGTTAAAACACAACAATGGATTTATGTTGAAGATTTATTAAAACTTAATTTAAAAGATAATAACATAACTATGTTTATATCTAACCAATTAGATGTATGTAGACTATTTAAAAACAAAGAAAATCCTGAATTAAATGAAATTGAAATTAAAGTTAAGAAAAATGAAGATTTAGTAATTACGGGATTAGGTTTTATTAAATTTACAAAAGATGAAACGATAAAAGTAAGCGTTTTAAAAGGTGTAAAAGTATTTACAAGAAAATCGCTTGTCTAATAAAAAGTATTTTAATAATACTTTTTTTTTGATATAATCTTAATAGAATAGGAAGGGATTTATGTGTTAGGTAAAATTATAGGAATTGATGAAAATCAAGTTCTTTTAAAAATAGAAATAGACCTAAGTAAATATGCATCTATTATCGGAAATCATGTAGTTTTAGAAGATCAAACACGTATATGTGTAGGGGAAATAGTAGATATAAAAGATGAAATAGCATATATTAATTTACTTGGGGAATTAATAAATAATAAATTCGTGTATGGGGTTATTGGAAAACCTTCTTTTGGTGCTGTAACTAAAATTGTTAGTAAAGAAAAAGTACCATTAATTATTAGTGAAGAAAATACTGAAGAAAATAAATTTTTATATTTAGGTAAATCAGCCATTTATTCTGGTGTTGATGTTAATGTTGATATAAATAATTTTTTTGCAAATCATTTTGCAATATTTGGTTCTACAGGAAGTGGTAAATCATGTAGTGTAGCACGTATTTTTCAAAATTTATTTTCAAAACAAAATCAAATACCATATAAAGCAAGTATATTTATTTTTGATGCTTATGGTGAATATCATAGTGCTTTCAATAAATTAAGCCAAACATATTCAAATATAAATTTTAAAAGTTATACAACAAATGTTAATTTTTCAGATTCAGAAATTATTAATATACCGCCATGGCTTCTTACTGTAGATGATTTAGCCATATTATTAGGGGCTGAAAAATCTTCTCAAATACCAATATTAGAAAAAACGCTTAGACTTGTAAATATTTTTGCACGTAAAGAAGATGAGGAAGAAGTTAGAAAATATAAAAATGATATTATAGCTAGAGCATTATTAGATATTTTATCAAGTGGTAGTTCTCCTGCTCAAATTAGAGATCAACTTACAAGTGTATTATCTAATCATCATACTGATGATTTAAGTTTAGATACACAAATTTATCAACCAGGATATACTAGACCATTAAAACAATATCTATTTATAGATTCATCTGGAAAAATAAGAGAAATTGAAGCTATATCAACTTTTTTTGAATCATTTTTAATAGATAATACTGAATTATCATTACCAGATGGTTCATTTATGTATTCATTAGAAGACATAAAAAGTGCGCTTGATTTTGCACTTATAAGTGAAGGTATATTAAAAAGTAATAAAGTTTATGACGATATGAATGTTTTAAAAGTTCGTTTACATAGTTTAGTTAATGGAGAATATAAAGTTTATTTTGATTGTAAAGAATATGTTTCTAAAGAACAATACATTAGAAACTTAATTACAGCTCCAACAGGAAGAAAAGCTCAAATTATAAACTTTAATATTAACTATGTTGATGACAGATTTGCTAAATGTTTAACAAAAATATATTCAAAAATTCTTTTTGATTATGCTAAAGAAATGGATAAAAGAGCAAGTTTACCATTTCATATAATTCTAGAAGAAGCACATAGATATGTACAAAACGATAATGACGTTAAATTATTAGGCTATAATATATTTGAACGAATTACTAAAGAAGGTCGTAAATATGGGGTTTTAATTGGACTTATTTCACAAAGACCTTCAGAGTTATCAGAAACAACACTATCTCAATGTAGTAATTTCTTAATTTTTAAAATGTTACATCCTAAAGATGTTGAATACATAAGAGAAATTGTTCCAAATATTACAAATGAAATTATTAAAAGATTAAAAATCTTACAACCAGGAAATTGTGTGGCTTTTGGACAAGGATTTAAAGTTCCTGTAATAGTAAAATTTGAAATGCCAAATCCTGCACCATCAAGTGATTCATGTAATATTAGTAATACTTGGTTTATAACAAGACCAGGTAGTTAGGTTGTTAAAAATCTTAATAAATGATATAATGTTTTTTGGAAAAAGAAGGTGAACAATGAATAAGTTTAAGGATAAACTTTTAAAAATTTATAAACGAGCAAAGCTTTTTAGTAAAGCATATTTAAAAACTAACGTACTTTTCATAAGCTATGTATTAGTATCATTATTTAATGCAACAATTTTAAGATTTTATACTGTTGAAAAATTTTGGAATATTAAACCAATTTTAGCAGATCTAGCTGTTATCCTTTTAATTGGTTGTATAGGTTATTTTATTAAACCTAAGAAACAATTTAGATATTTTGCAGGATGTGCTATTGTATTAACAACAATATGTTTTGTTAATAGTTTATATTATACAAATTATTTATCATTTGCTTCTTTATCGCTATTAGCAACTTCGACACAAGCTATTGGAGTTGCTGATGCAATTTGGAAACAAATACTTCAAATTAAAGACTTTATTTATTTTGTACCATTAATTATTTTCTTTTTAATAAATAGTAGTCTTAAAAAGCATGGCTATTTTGAATTTGTAACTGAAATTGAAGTAGGAAAAGTAAGAGCCATGAATACTGCTGTAGCAGGTTTAATTGTTTTAGGTTTATTTGTTTCAATGTTAACAGCTACTGATTTAAGTAGACTTAAAAAACAATGGAATAGAGAATATGTTGTAATGCAATTTGGTATATATGTATACCAATTTAATGATATAGTTGCATCTTTAAAGCCTCAAATAAGTCCTTTATTTGGACTTGACACAGCTAATAAAGAATTTAGAGAATATTATGAAACAAATAAAAAAGAAGATACTAAAAACAAATATACTAATATTTATGAAAATAAAAACGTAATATCAATTCATGCTGAAAGTATAATGAATTATCTTATCGGCCTTGAAATTAATGGTGTTGAAGTTACACCAAATTTAAATAAATTAGCTGGGGAAGGGATGTATTTTAGTAATTTCTATGCTCAGGAAAGTGTAGGAACTAGTAGTGATAGTGAATTCACATTAAATACATCATTAATGCCAGCAAGTAGTGGAACAGTATTTGTAAGTTATTGGGATAGAGAATATGTAACAATGCCAAAGCTTTTAAAAGAAAAAGATTATTATACATTTAGTATGCATGCTAATAACTGTACTATGTGGAACAGAAATAATATGCATCCATCACTAGGATATGATAAATTTTATTGTTATACTGATTCATTTACAATTGATGAAACAATTGGTTTAGGATTATCAGATAAATCATTCTTTAAACAAGTTGTTCCTATTATTGAAGATATTAATAAAAACAATAAAAGATTTTATGGTAATTTAATTATGCTTACTAATCATACTCCATGGAATGATATTGATAAGCATTCAGATTTTGATGTTACTATGAAATATGTTGATGAAAATGGTATAGAACAAACTGCTCCATATCTTGAAGGAACAATGTTAGGTTCTTATATTAAAGCTGTTAATTATGCTGATCAAGCTATAGGACAACTAATAAACGATTTAGATGATGCTGGATTACTAGATGATACAGTAATTGTAATTTATGGTGATCATGATTCTAAAATTAAAAAATCTGAATATATTAGATATTATAATTATATACCTGAAACTAATAGTATTAGAGATGAAGAAGATCCTGAATATGTTAATGTAGATTTTTATAGTTATGAAATAAATAGAAGTGTTCCATTTATCATTTGGAATAAAAATGATAAAAAAAGTGTTAAAGTAGATGAAGTTATGGGTATGTATGATGTTATGCCTACACTTGGTAATATGCTTAACATTTATAATCCATATGCTTTAGGAAATGATATTTTCTCAGTAGATGAAAATGTTGTTATTTTCCCTGATGGAAATTGGTTAACTAATAAAATGTATTATAACAGTCAAAAAGAAGAGGGAATGCCTTTAAATCAATATGAACCTGTTAGTGTAGATTATATAAATAAATATACAAAAGAAGCAGAAGAGAAAATTTCGATTTCTGATAAAATCATTGTTTATGATTTAATTAAGAAATCAAAAGTACTTTCTGAAGAAACTGAATAAATTTTATTAAAAATTATTGCATTTCAAATTATTATTTGTTATAATTTAATTGCATTAATTTTTATGGGCCTGTAGCCAAGTGGTAAGGCATGGGACTGCAACTCCCTGATCGCTGGTTCAAATCCGGTCGGGCCCTCCAATTATGCAGGTGTAGTACAACGGCTAGTACGCGGCCTTGCCAAGGCTGAGACGTGGGTTCGATTCCCATCACTTGCTCCATT
>CAJGDV010000082.1 GCA_904502155.1 uncultured Bacilli bacterium | reverse complement strand
TCATAAATCTAACCTCCTTTATCATAAAAATTGTAACATAAGATTTAATAATTATCAATAAAAAACAAACTACTAAAAGTTTGTCTTTTTTTTCTTATAAAAGCGGTAAATAAAAATAATTATACCAAAAATAATTAGAAGTAATATTACATTAGAAGCATTATCAATTATATTTAAAATATAATCTTTTTTATCACCTGCAAAAGCTCCAATACAAACTAAAACAGTATTCCATATAAGACTACCACCTAATGTATAAATAATAAATTTAATTAGTGGCATTTCACTCATACCTGCAGGTATACTAATTAAACTTCTAACAACAGGTATAAAACGGCAATAGAAGACAGTTTTATTTCCCCTACTATTAAACCACTCATCAGCTGATTCTATATCCTTAGGTTTAACTCTTAGTAATTTACCATATTTACTTTTTACTATTTTAATTAATCTTTCTTTATTAAGTATTTTACCAATATAATAAAGTGCGATAGCACCTAATAAAGAACCTATTGTTGCTGCAATTATTACTCCAATAATTGTCATATTACTATCAATAGTTAGAAAACCACCAAATGTTAAAATTAATTCACTAGGAATTGGTGGAAATAAATTCTCTATTAATATTAATAAACAAATTCCTAAATAACCATAACTATTCATAACTTCAATTATAAAATTTTCCATATCATCATCCTCTAATCAATATTTTATAATAAAATTTAAAAAAAATCGATATAATATTCGATTTTTATTTAGATGTTTCTATTTGATTATTAATAAATGTTAAAACTTCATTTCTAGGTGTTAAATAAAAATTAGAAGTATATCTTCTTTTATAATAATTTTTGATTGTTTTAAGCATTTTTTTGTCCATAATTTCATTGTGTTTATTGATTACTTTTAACATTGGATCTAGCATAATAGTTTTATCTTTTCTAGCATCTGGTTTTTCATATTGACAATAATTATTTATTTTTTTAGTTTCAATATCAAAATCAATTAAACATTTATTCCTTTCATAATTATTATAAATACTATTAATAATATGTTCATTTAAATTTAAATATTCATTACAATTATAATGAAAATCATATTTTACTAAGCCGTTTTTTAAATAAAAGAAATTATGACTTGAAGGTTCTACATATGTGCAATTAGGATAAAAATCACATATTCTTTTAATTTTTTTATTTAGACCTGCTGTTAGATTGAGTTTAGTTAAAGTTGGAAGTCCACAAATATAAATTTGAGTGTGTGGGTGTTTTAAATAAATAATTTTAAGTATAGTGTCCATACTTTTAAAATCCCGAAAAAAACCACTTAATAAGTTTCTTTTTCTTCCTCTTGTAACATCATCTAAAAATGAACCTGTCCCCCCATTATAGACAATTATATTTGCTTCATTATCGTTACCTTCCATAATTAAATCTTTAAATCCAATATCATTTTTTGGATTTAATGGATAATGTATTTCAATTTCTTCATCAGTAATACATGAGCTATCCATAGCATTAATATTTTTTCCAAAATCAAGTCTTACAATTCTATTAACTTCTGATAATTTAATATTTTTAATAAGCCAATTAAGCAAATGCTCATCATTATTGTTTTGTGGTCTAGCAAATGAATAACAATTATAATCAATTCCATCTTTTTCTAATTGTTTTTTTAATGATTCATTTCTTTTAAGTAATGGTTTAATTGTATCAATTGCTGAATAACCTGTAGCAATACTATTTCCAATACTTGTTAAATTAATTTTTGAAATATTATTTCTTTTTAGCATCTCTACCATTTTTTTATTTTGTTTTTCTAATTTTTTATTATTATTAATTTTTTTGATTTCATATTTTTTATATCCTGTTAATAATGAAACAAAAAAAGACATAATACCATCCCCTTTTAGCTCAAATTATTATACATAAAAATCCAATAAAAAACAAGAATTAAATGTAATTTATTACACAATCTTTATGTAATGCTTGACACATTTAAAAATTAAAGTATAATATAGCCTTGACAAAAGGAGGTAATTATGGAAAATTTTGAAAAAAAGAAAATGTTAGAAATATTTAAAATGGATATAGAAGAAACAGTAGACTATTTTACTAAATTAAGACAATATAATTATGAAAACAATAATCCTATTGAGTTAGTACAATTTAGAAGAAAAATTCATTCTTTATTGATTAATGCTATTAAAATAGATCGTATGCTAAATAAGGAATCAATTACAATTTTAAATGATAGAAGAAAAAATAATAATAAGCCTATCATTTATACTGCTACACACATAGGTGGACAGGATATTGAAAGAATTGCTGAAGCAATTAAAGATCATTCATATATATTTATAGGTGATCCAAAAGAACTTTATAAAGACCTTGCAGGTTTAATACTTTATTTAAATGGTGTAATTTATATTCAAACAGATAATAAAATAGATCGTAAAATTGGTAAAGAACGTTCTATAGAAGTATTAAAAAATAATGATAATTTATTAATATTTCCAGAAGCAGCATGGAATTTTTCAGACAATAAACCCGTTTTAGGTTTATTTAATGGTGCTGTTGATATGGCACTTAAAGCTAATGCTGATATTGTTCCAGTTGCTATTGAACAATATAATAATCATTATATTGTTAATATTGGTGAAAATATTGATGTAAATAATTATAATGATTTATCACAAACTGAACAAACTAAAATATTACGTGATCAAATGGCTACACTAAGATGGGAAATTTGGGAAAATGCTGGTATTATGAAACGTGAAGATATTAATGATAAATTTATGAAACAATATCATGATAACATCCAGGCTAATTTAGTTCATGGTTATACAATTGAAGAAGCTAACCGCACAAGTTTCAAAGATAAAAACATTATTGAGCCTAAAGAAGCTTTTGCATTTATGGAAGATATTACTCCATCTAAAGAAAATGCCTTTTTATATAGAAAGACTAAATAATATATTTAGTCTTTTTTATGTTATAATTATATAGTAGGAGGATGATATGAAAAAGTATTTTAAATTTATAATAATTTTTTTAGTTATGTTATTTATTTGCCCAACTAATTATTTAGCTTCAGAAAATACAACAAATGTAGAAAGTATTCAAATAGAGTCAAGTTTATTTGTTGGAGATTTAAATTTTAAAAATATTAATTTTAAAATTTACGATGAAAATAACTTTGGTTTAGAAAGTAATGTTATTTGTAATCGTAATATTAATATTACTTATTTTTATACTGTTAGATTTTATAGTGAAAATAAAAAATTACTATTTATGAATACAGGAAATGGTATTGCAACACCAGGTCAAAGTATATTTAAATTTGATAGCAAAGTACCTAATGGTCTTTCTATTAATGATATAAAATATTATACTTTAACAGTTAGAGAAAATAATCAAGTTGTCGAAGAAGAAGAATCTGATAATAATCATACTATAGATAAAGAAAATTATTATGGTTCTAATAGTGAATATTATATTGATAAGTATAATATTGTAATCAATGTTAATGAGGATAATACATTTAATATAACTGAAACAATTGATTCACATTTCAATGTGCTAAAACATGGAATATTTAGAAAAATTCCAACTAAAAATTCAATTACAAGATTAGATGGAACAACATATAATAATAGAGCTCAAATTTCTAATGTAAGTGTAAATAAAAAATATTCTACATCATATGAAAATGGTTATTATGTAATTAAAATTGGAGATCCTAATATATCGGTTTCAGGAAAAAATTCATATACTATTAAATATACCTATAATATAGGTAAAGATAATAGTAAAAAATATGATGAATTATATTTTAATTTAATTGGTAATGAGTGGGATACTGATATTAAAAATGTTACATTTACTATTAATATGCCTAAAGAGTTTGATGCTAGCAAATTAGGATTTTCACGAGGATATAAAGGTTCTACAAATAGTGATAATATCAAATATGAAGTAAATGGTAATAAAATTACAGGTTCATATAATGAAATTTTACAACCAGGCGAAGCCTTAACTGTTCGTCTTGAACTTCCTGAAGGTTATTTTGTAAATGCTGGATTAAAATTAAATAAGGATTTTTATTTATTAATTGGTATTCCAATTATATGTTTACTTATTTCTTTCTTTTTATGGTCTAAATATGGAAAAGATGATCTTACTGTAGAAACAGTTGAATTTTATCCACCTAAAGGTCTTAATAGTTTAGATGTAGGTTTTATTTATAAAGGAATAGCTGACAATAAAGATGTTACTTCCCTACTTATTGATCTTGCTAATAAAGGATATATTCACATAATAGATAATAAGATACCAACATCAAGCGTATCCAAAAGTATTAATGCAAGAGAAAAAGTATCTGAATTACAAAAAAAATTAGATGATGAAAGAAGAAAAAATCCTAATTCACCAAAAATTAAATATTATCAAAATATGCTTGATATTTATTTAGATATTGATAAGCCAATCGATTATGATAAGTATGGTGTATCAGCGCAAGTTAAAAGAATTAATAGTAAAGCTAAATTTGTTATTAGAAAAATAAAAGATTATGATGGAACAAACTATCAAGAGAGAAAATTTATGGAAGGATTATTTAGTTATGGTAAATTAGAAGTTACTAATAATGATTTATATAATTCTTTCTATATTACTAATAATGCAATTTTAAAAAGTATAAATAATAATGAAAACAAAAACAAAATATTTGAATCTTCTTCACGAAGAATGTCTATATTAGTTGTAATTTTATTATTTGTTGCTATTATAAGTAATGTATATATTATTACTATGAATCATGGTGGGGTTGGAGAATTAGGTTTAACAATATTCTTAATTGGTTTTTATTCTATATTTTATGGTGTAGGAATATTTGTACCTCTTCCAATTTTATTTAGATTATATTGGTTAGGATTCACAATGTTCCATTCAGCTGCATTTTTTGCAACAATGCCAATTGGTCAAGTAATTTTTACTGAACCATCTTATTTAATTAGTACCATCTTTTTAATTATTTGTATAATTGGTATGATTTGCTGTATAAAAATTATGCCTAAACGTACAGCTTATGGAAATGAAATGTATGGTAAAATTAAAGGATTTAAAAATTTCTTAGAGACAGCAGAAAAAGATAGATTAGAATCTATGGTAGTTTCAAATCCATCATATTTCTATAATATACTTCCATACACTTATGTGTTAGGTATATCTAACAAATGGATTAAGAAATTTGAAGAAATTAATTTAAAAGCGCCAGATTGGTATGAAGGATCATCAACATTTAATTATGTTACATTTAGTTCCTTTATTAATTCAACAATGTCATCAGCACAAAGTTCGATGTCATCAAGTCCTTCTAGTAGTAGTTCATCAGGTGGTGGTAGTTCATTCTCTGGTGGTGGCTCATCTGGAGGCGGTTCAGGAGGCGGCGG
>CAJGDV010000081.1 GCA_904502155.1 uncultured Bacilli bacterium | reverse complement strand
GAAGTTGAAACATCTATTTCAAATGAATTTGTTGAAGATGAAGAAATTAAAATTGAAATCCATAAAATGATTAATAAAATTAACGATTACGAAAGTTTAGAAAAAACTAAAGAAGAATTAGAAGATAGATTTGGTAAACTTAGCGATAATATTGTAATTTATATGTATCAAGAAATGTTTGAAAAAATGGCAACAAATTTAAATATATCTAAAGTTGTTCAAACAAAAAATTCTATAGAATTATTTATTCCTGAAACCTTGTTACAAAAAATTAATATTGGTAATTTATTTGCAGAAGTTACTACAAAAAATAGAAGTTTTCGCTTTACATCTAGAAATAAACAATTAGTAATTATTTTAGATATAGTAAAACTTGATAAGCATTTTATTTACTATTTAATAGAACTTTTAGAAACAATAAAAAAATATTTAGATAAAATCTAAATATTTTTATTTTTCAAAACTATCCATAATTACTGGAATAACTTGTTTTTTTCTTGAAACAACACCATCTAAATATTTACCTTGTTTTAAATCTGAACCAAAGCAATTATCTAACACTTCATGTGCTGAATCGTTGTAGTAAATATAAGATCCGTTTGTTAAAATATCTGTTACAAATAATGCTAAAATATAGTAATTGTTATTTTCAGCTATTTCATTAATTAATTTTTTATAATTTTCTTCATTTTCAGTAATATCACTAACACTTACAGTAGAAATTTGACTAACACCAACTTTTTTACCTTCTACAGTGAAGTTTTTAAAATCAGTGTAGAAAATTTCTTCTTCAGATTTACCTTTTAATGATGAACCAGCTTTAAACATTTCCATACCATATTTATTATAATCAACATTTGCAATTTCAGCTAATTCCTTAACTGTTTGTTTATCTATTTCAGTAGTAGTTGGACTAGCAAATAATAATGTGTCTGAAATAATACCTGACATCATTAATCCTGCAATATTAGATGGAATTTCAACATTATTCTCTTTATAAAGCATATAAAGAATTGTGTTTGTACTACCAACAGGCATATTTCTAAAGTTAATTGGTGTACTTGTACCAATACTTCCTATCTTATGATGGTCAACAATTTCTACAATTTCTGCTTCTTCAAGACCATCAACACTTTGTTCATATTCATTATGGTCAACTAATATAACTTTCTTTTTATTTTTATCAGCAGTATCAGCAAGTTTTAATAATCCTAAGCATTTACCATTTTTATCAACAACAGGGAAATTACTAAATTTTGTTTTATTAGCAACATCAATGAAATCTTGAACATCATCTGTTTCATCAAAACAAATAATGTTATCTTTTTGTACTATACCATCAATGTTTTTACTTAAACTAATTGTTTTAGCAGTAGGGAAAGTATACATTTTTGTTCTAATTATGTTAACTTTATTTTTTTCTGCTAATTTAATTAATTCTTCATCAATTTTACTATTTCCTGTTATTACTATTAATTTAACTTTTTTCTCAATAGCATGGTTAATAATAGAATATCTATCACCAACAATTACGATAGAATTATTATCTAATTCAACTCTTTCAATAAATGTTGAACTTTTATAAGAAGCTACTAAAATATTACCTTCAATTAAATCATCAAATTTTAAAATAGCTTCTCCTTTTAAAACTTCAATAATATTTCCATAATATGCTTTTAAATTTTCTTGATCACCTGAAATCATATCTCTAGCGATATCTTTCATTGATGCAGTACCTAAGAAATTGAATTCATTATCAACAACAGGTAAATTACTAACCATATTTTCATTCATGTATGTAAACGTTTCAAGTAATGATGCTGTTTTACTAATAAAATTTGTTCTATTAAAATTTAAATCTTTTATTTGTAATTTAACATCATTTAAATAATTAGGAGCATCAACTTTAAAATATTCAAGTGCGAAATTTGTTTCGTTATTAATATCACCTAATACTACTGGCACTGTATTTAAGCCAAGTTTATTTTTTAAATATGATAAACTAATCGCAGCTGTAACACTGTCAGTATCTGGTTTTTTATGTCCAAAGACAAATATTTTATCCATAATTTTTTCCTCCTCTTGCGCGAATTTATTATATCATAAATATATATTGTTGATAAGTATATAAATTAAAAAAGATATCAAAATAATAAATGGTGATAAAAATGAATAGTTTTATAACAAAAAGAGTCGATAATTTAGGACGAATTGTTATACCAAAAGAAATTAGAAAAAAACTTCATATAAATGATGGTGAATTACTAAATATAGATATTGAAGATAATAAAATAATTATTTATAAGAAAAAAGGAAATTATAAGGTATTAAAATTTCTTGACATTATGACCAAAAGCCTTAACAAATTTTTACATAAAGATATCGTGATATTTGATATAAATGGTTCGTACTGTTTATCTAGCAAAAACATTACTTTCAATACCGATTTTATAAATAAATTCAAGAGTAAACCAAACATCATTTTTTATGAAAATATGCATAACAAAGTAATTCCATTCTTTGTTGACGGTTACTTATATGGAGCAATTATTATTTTTAGATATAAAAATGAGACAGATAGAAATGTAGTAAAAGAGTTTTTATCTATAATTGAAAAATATATTGAAGAATAAAAAAAACTATGTTATAATAACTTCTAACGAAAAGCTGTGACGGAAAGAAAAATAGAATAATATTAAAGAGAGTTTAGGTTAGGTGAGAGCTAAATATATGATGTCTATTTCGAATGGCTCCTGAGCATTTTAATCGATATGTAGGTTAAAACGTATACATGCGTTAAATGTTTGAGGTAATGATATAATCATTATGAATAAGGTGGTACCGCGTAAATTACGCCCTTAGTTGGGGTGTAATTTTTTTTATTTTTAAGGAGGTAAAGTATGAGAAAATTTGAAAAGATTAGTTTTGAACAATATAAAAAAGATGTTTGTGATAATTTAGAAGATTATAATAATTTTAATTTGCCAAAAAGATCAACAAAATATAGTGCAGGTTATGATTTTGAAGCTTCTCAAAATTATGTAATTAAACCAAATGAAATTGTTAAAATACCAACAGGTATAAAAGTAACAATGAATCAAGATGAAATGCTAATGATTGTTGTAAGAAGCAGCATGGGCTTTAAATATAATGTACGAATGTGTAATCAAGTTGGAATTATAGAAAGTGATTACTACAATAATGAAAGTAATGAAGGGCATATGTGGGTTGCACTTCAAAACCATGGTACAAATGATTATATAATTAATAAAGGAGATAAATTTGCACAAGGTATTTTCGTTAAATTCTTAACAGTTGATAATGAAGAAGAAATTAAAACAGAAAGAAAAGGTGGCTTTGGAAGTACTACCAAGGAGGGATAATATGAGTAAAAAGAAATTTTATATTTCAACTGCAATAGCATATGCTTCAGGTAAACCACATATAGGAAATTCTTATGAAATAGTTTTAGCTGATAGTATAGCGCGTTATAAAAGACAACAAGGGTTTGATGTTTATTTTCAAACAGGAACTGATGAACATGGACAAAAAATTGAAGAAAAAGCACAAAATGCTGGTCTAACACCTCAAGAATTTGTTGATGATTTAAGTGGTGAAATTAAAAAAATTTGGGATATAATGAATACAAGTTATGATAAATTCATTAGAACTACTGATAAAGATCATAAAGAAAGAACAGCAAAAATATTTGATAAATTATATGAACAAGGTGATATATATAAAGGTAAATATGAAGGACTTTATTGTACTCCTTGTGAATCATTCTTTACTGAAACACAATTAGTTGAAGGAAAATGTCCAGATTGTGGAAGAGAAGTTCAACCTGCAAGTGAAGAAGCATATTTCTTTAAACTAAGTAATTATACAGAAAGACTTGAAAAATATATTGAAGAACATCCAGAATTTATACAACCGGTAAGTAGAAAAAATGAAATTGTAAACAACTTTATTAAACCAGGAGTACCTGATTTATGTGTGTCAAGATCATCATTTAAATGGGGTATACCTGTAAACTTTGATAAAAATCATGTAATATATGTATGGATAGATGCTTTAAGCAATTATATTACTTTTTTAGGTTATGATACTGAGAAAAAAGATTTTAATGAATATTGGCCAGCCGATGTTCAACTAATTGGAAAAGATATTTTACGTTTCCATACTATTTATTGGCCAATTATGTTAATGGCTTTAGATTTACCTTTACCTAAAAAGATTTTTGGACACCCATGGCTACTTTTAGGTGGAGATAAAATGAGTAAATCAAAAGGTAATATTGTTTACGCTGATGATATTGTAAATGAATTTGGAGTTGATGCATTAAGATATTATTATTTACATGAAATTCCATTTGCTAGTGATGGAACATTTACATATGAACTTCTAATAGAGAGAATTAATTCAGATTTAGCAAATGTTTTAGGAAATTTAGTTAATAGAACGATTGCAATGGTAAACAAATATTTTGATGGTACAGTTACTAATAAAAAAATCAACAATGAAATTGATGAGGATTTATTTAAAACAATAAATGAGGCTCCAATAAAAATAGATAAATTAATGGACGAAATCAGAATTTCAGATGCTGTTGAAGTAATAATAGATTTATTTAGAAGAGCTAATAAATATATTGATGAAACTACACCATGGACATTAGCAAAAGATGAAAATAAAAAAGATAGATTAGAAACAGTTTTATATAATTTACTTGAGACAATTAAAAATGGGGCATATTTAATAGCACCATTCCTACCAGAAACATCTGAAAAAATATTTGAACAATTAAATGTTAAATGTCAAAATGATGTAGTAGATACATATAATGTAGGTAAACCTTATCCATTATTTGAAAGAATAGATAAAGAAAAAAAATTAGCAGAAATAATTAGTCGATAATTGTCGTTAAAAAAAGCAGGAAAAATCTTGCTTTTTTGTTTTTTAAAATGTTATATTTCTTTACAAAGGTGATATTATGTATGAAAAAATTAAACAACCATATATTAAAACTAAAAATATTGTTTTAAAAATAAAAGAATGTTTTAAAAAATTAGGAATGATTATGTTTTTATATATAGGGTTAATCGCGATTGCAATTATAAGAATAATTTTTGAATTTGATTTTATTCATATTTTTTTATTAATATATATGTTGTTTTATGTGATACAATATATTTTAGTAAAACTTAGATGAGGGAGGATAGTATGATAGATACTCATTGTCATTTAGATAAAAAAGATTACGAAAATTTAGAAGAAATTATTTTAAAAATGAAGGACGATTATATTATAGCTAGTGGATTTGATATTGAATCATCTCATAACGTATTAGAATTAGTTAATCATTATAATCATATTTATGGAACAATAGGTATTCATCCTAGTGAAGTAAAAAAATATAAATTAGAAGATTTAAAAGAAATAGAACAAATGTTAGATAATAAGAAAATTGT
>CAJGDV010000080.1 GCA_904502155.1 uncultured Bacilli bacterium | reverse complement strand
ATTTGATCATTTAAAAAACTGTACTTCTTATGGTTGTAATTATGATGTTATACTTCCAGAAGCAGAACCTTCAGCAGTACCATCATGGACAGTAACAGGATCTTCAGCAGGATACTGGACAAGTACACCAGTTATTCCAGCCGAAGGCATGGTAAATATGGCATGGCTTGTTGAAAGAGATGGTGGAATGGGTCGTGTTTCTAGAAATGTAGAAGGAGCAGGAATTAGACCAATTATTACAGTACCTGTTAGTGTGGTTAAATAAGAAGCGACAGCTTCTTTTTTGTTGAATTAATTTATAAAATATTTTATAATTAATAATAGGGTGATAGAAGTGAAAAAAGGATTTACATTAATTGAATTACTTGCAGTAATTCTAATTTTAGGTATTATTGCTTTAATTGCAATACCAACAGTTACAAATATAATAGAAGAAGCAAGACGTGGTGCTTTTGAAGCATCTGTAAAAAATGTTTTAAAATTAGCTAATGAAAAATATACTATTGAATCAATGAAAAATAACGAATCAGCATATAGTAATTTTGAATTTAATAATAATAAAGGGGGACTAGATTATAAGGGTTCTAATTTTAATTCTGGAAATATTGAAGTAAATAGTGATGGAAGTATTGCGATTAATATTTCAGATGGAAGATATTGTGCGAATGGGTCTAGTGAAAACCTAGTTATTACAAAAGGCAGTTGTGACCCAGCATTAACTGAACCTGAAGGAGAATATGTTGGGAAACCTGTTTATTTTAATCCTGAAGATGGATTAATATGTACAAAAAATGAAGCAATTGTTCAGTCAGGAAGCAAAAATGGATGCTTAAAATTTTATATTTTAAAATTAGGTGAGGATACTGTGGATTTATTATTAGCACATAATATTACTGAAAGAGTTAAATGGAATGAAAACAGTAATTATGATGATCCTAATGTAGTACTTCCACAATTAGAAATAGATACTGCATCATGGCAAGATAGTTTAGATATTAGATTACCTGACATAAGAGATATTGCAAAAGTTGTTAATGCTGAAGAAGAAATTGGTTGGGAATATGAAGGAGGCTGGTGGGGTGAAGAATCTATTTTCTATTTTGAAGGAGCAAAAAATGGAAATTGGAATGAACCAATATCAGGACAAGGAACATCGTCTTATGCTTGGTTATATGATTATCTATATGGTTGTACATCCTATGGTTGTAATTATAATGGGGTTAATTTAGATGCACCTGGTTCAAATGTTCCTGGAGTAGGTGTAACAGTGGTTGAAGGTTCAGGATATGCATACTGGACAAGTAATTTAGCACCAGAGGAACCATCACTTGCTCATATGGCTTGGGTTGTTGATAGAACAGGTTGTGTTAATGGTGTTACAAAAAGTTATGCAGGAGCAGGTATTAGACCTGTAATTACAGTAAATAAAAATATTTTAAAATAAAAGTTAAAACATATGTTTTAATTTTTTTTATTTTTTGGTATAATCAATAATAGGATGGAGTAGATAAATATGATGGACTTTGGAAGATTTAGATTTAGTAATGATGATGATATTATTGTAATTATTGACGATCCTGTTGTTGAAGAAGAAAAAACTGTCGAAAATGAAGATGAAAAGATAGTTGAAATAACACCAGAAATGGCTCAGGATAATAATAATCAAAAACTAATGAATAAATACTTAAATGCTATTGGGGAATTAAATTTTGATAAAAAGAACGAAAAACATCAAGAAAAACCATCAAAAATAGAAACTCCAGAAGAAAAACCAATTAAAATTGTCAAAGAAGATTATAAAAATAAAACTTTAATGGATAAATATCTTCATGGAATTGGTGAATTTAAAGAAGCTAACTATGAAGAAGAAAAAGTAGAAATAGAAGAAAAACAACCAGAAGATTTAATGGAAAAATATGCATTAGATAAAGAAGTTGTTTATGCTGAAGAAACTGAATCAAAAGAAGAACAAGAAAATACTGAGGAAGTTGAATCAAAAGAAGAAAATGAAGAAGTTGAAACTAAAGAAGAAAATGAAGAAGAAAATGGACCGATAACAGTTAATGTTGAGGCTGTTGATATCGAAGATATGACGCCTATTGAACTTACAGATGATTTAGATGCACCATTACTTCCAGAACCAGCAGATTTAACTGAAATTGTAGAAAATAATATTAATACAAATTATGATAATGTTTACAATAAAGAAGAAGAAAAAGAAATTGATTTAGGTGAAACATTTAAAGATAAACCAGTTTTAGCAAAAACTAAAGTTAAGAAATTAAATCCATTTATTGTATTATTTATTATTATTGCCTTTATAACATTAGGTTTTGGAGGCGCTTTATATGTTTATAATTCAAGTAATAAAGTAATAGTTGAAAGAACTTTAAAACATTTAAAAGAATATAAACAATATTTTAATAAATCTTATGTAATGGATGATACTGATGAACTTTATGTTACTGGTGATGTTATTTTCAATTCAAGTGATATTGAAAATCCTATTAATGATTTAAAAATTAAATATAATTTTTATGAAGATAGTGAAAAAAGAGCTGCAGATTTTGGAATATATAAAAATAATATTTTAAAATTAAATTCAAAAATTAATTTTTCAAATCAAAAATTATATATCTTATTAGATGAAATTTATGATAAATATATTCAAGTAAGTAATTATTCATATTCTAAAGATGAATTAGATATGGAAGAAATAATATCATTAGTAGATTATGCTTCTTTAAGATTTACAAAAAATATTAAAAAAGAAAACTTTAAATCTGATAATGCTAAAATCGTTATAGATAATAAAGAAATTAGTGTTAAAGAAACAGTTATATCTTTAAATGAAAAAGAGTTAGCTGAAATATATAATAACGTTATTGATGATATTATTAGTGATGCTTATTATAATAAAATTTTAAGAAAAATAACAAAGAATGATGTAAAAATTGATATTAATGATATTAATACAACTAATATGGATCATTATGAATTTAAGATTTATACAGATAAATTATTAGGAAATATAAAAGGAATTGATTTAAAAGTAATATCTCAATATAAATATTATGATTGTGAAGAAGATTTAGATTCATACGAAGAAGAATGTGATGATTTTGAATTTGAAGAAGAAACGACAATATTACAATATCGTGTTGGTGAAACAAATGAATTTACATTAATTAATGATGATGAAATTTTAATAAAAGGAAATTTAATAGCTGATGCTGAAGCAATAACAATTAATCTTAAAAATGCTAAAGATAAAGCTATTGGATATATTAAAAAAACTACTAAAAAAACATTAACAACATATGAAATCGATATTGTAGATGAAGATTATAAAGTGAATGTTGAGTTAAAATATCAAGTTGATGAAGTAAAACAAAATAGTGAATATAATATTGATACTACATTAACAATTAAATTTACTGATAGTGAAAAAGATACAACTGAATTCTCAGTTAATACTATATTAAAAGCTAAAAATAAACTTGATAAAAATATTGATTATGTAACAGAATATATCAATTTTGATGATATGGAATCAGAAGATTTTGATGAAATTGTTGAAAAAATTATTGATATATATTATGATATATTTGAAATTGAAGAAGAAGATATTGAAGAGAATAATGATGATATCGTTTTAGAATAGAGGAGTTTTATGGATAAAAGATTTTATGCAATAATTGCTATATTAATATCATGTGTTTTAGCTGTTGTTTTAAGTTTTAATGACATTATAAAAAATGATTATGAATATAGTGAAGACGAATTAGAAGTGTTGGAAAAAGCTGATAAAAAAGGTTTTGTTATTGAGGATGATATTTTAATAGCTTATTATGGTGATAAAAAAGAAGTAACTATTCCAGAAGAAGTTAGAATTATTTCATCTAATGCTTTTGCTGCAGATTTTAATAGAGGAGTGAATCTTGAAAAAATAACAATTCCTGGGACTGTAGAAATATTAGAACCATATGCTTTAACATTTACAAATGCTAAAATAGTAAATATTGAAGAAGGTGTTAAGGAAATAGGTGATCATGCCTTTTCTGATGCTTATATTGAACAAATAAGTTTTCCTAATTCAATTGAAAATATTGGATTTGGTACATTAGATACGCAAATAGGTAATAATCCTGAAATTTTATGTGATCGTGAATCATTTGCATGTCATTTTTATGAAACTGATCCACCATATGGTAGTGAAAAGTGGAATGAACAAAATTAGAGTTTTTATAACTCTTTTTTGTTTGCTGTTATATTATTTTTATTTTGTGATATAATATCAAAGTGAGGTGATTTTATGGATGAAATTATTATAAAAGGTGCTAGAGAAAATAATCTTAAAAATGTTAGCATTACATTACCAAAAAATAAGTTAATTGTTATGACGGGAGTATCAGGAAGTGGTAAATCAAGTTTAGCTTTTGATACTATTTATGCTGAAGGACAAAGAAGATATGTTGAAAGTTTATCAGCATATGCTAGACAGTTTTTAGGTGGTTCTGAAAAACCTAATGTTGATGTTATAGAAGGATTATCTCCTGCTATTTCAATAGATCAAAAAACAACGCATAAAAATCCACGTTCTACTGTTGGAACAGTTACAGAAATATATGATTATTTAAGATTATTATTTGCGCGTATTGGAACACCAATGTGTCCTAATCATCATATAGCTATTTCAAGTCAAAGTGTAGAAGAAATGACAAATCAAATTATGAAACTAGAAGAAGGGGCTAAATTTCGTATATTAGCACCTGTTGTTGAAGGTGAAAAAGGAACTCATAAGGATTTAATAGATAAACTTAAAAAAGACGGTTATGCACGTGTTAGAATTGATAATGAAGACTATGATTTAGAAGAAGATATAGATTTAGATAAAAATAAAAAACATAATATTGATGTTATTATTGATAGATTAATAATGAAAGATAATATTAGAAGTCGTTTATATGAAGGATTAGAATTAGCATGTAAATTAGCACAAGGAAAAGCTAAAATTGATATCGTAGGAAATAAAGAAATAATTATGAGTGAAAAATATGCTTGTCCTATGTGTGAATTTAGTCTACCAGAATTAGAACCAAGAATTTTTTCTTTCAATGCACCATATGGAGCATGTCATGATTGTAAAGGTTTAGGTTCAAAAATGAAAATTGATGAAGATTTAGTTATGCCTGATAAATCATTATCAATTGCAGAAGGTGGAATTAAAGCTATTAATCTAAAAGATGAAACTAACACAATATATACGCAGTTAGATACAGTATGTAAATATTATGAAATTGATATGTTTATGCCAATAGAAAAATTACCAAGAAAAAAACTTGATATCTTACTATATGGAACACCAGATATATTAGAATTTAATTATACTTCTAAAAATGGAAATACAAGAACACAAAGAGACTACTACGAAGGTATTATTACTAATTTAGAAAGAAGATATATAGAAACAAAAAGTGGATGGATTAGAGACTGGATTGAAGGCTTTATGACAGAACATAATTGTCCTACTTGTAATGGAGCAAGACTTGATGATTCAGTACTATCAGTT
>CAJGDV010000079.1 GCA_904502155.1 uncultured Bacilli bacterium | reverse complement strand
CCTAATGTGTATAATATTTTAGCAGGTCTTGCATTAGGTTCTCATTTTGGAATCCCAGTTGAACAATTAATGCAAGGAGTTAAAAAAGTAAGATCAATTGAACACCGTTTAGAATTAAAAAAATATGGTGACATTAATATTATTGATGACGCTTATAATTCAAATCCAGTAGGAAGCAAAATGGCACTTGATGTATTATCATTAATGCCTGGTAAAAAGATTATTGTTACTCCTGGTATGATTGAATTAGGAGATAGACAATATGATTTAAATAAACAATTTGGTATGCAAATTGCTGATGTTTGTGACGCTGTAATTTTAGTAGGTGAAGAACAAACTAAACCAATTTATGATGGATTAATGGAAAAGAAATATAAAGAAAAAAATATTTATGTAATTAATGACGTAAAAATAGCATTTAAATTAATGCATGAAATTAAAGATAAAACAACATATGTTTTATTAGAAAATGACTTACCAGATATATTCAATGAAAAATAGAAATGAGGAAGAAGTATGAAAATTAAATTAGGTGTCTTATATGGTGGTGTATCTGTAGAACACGAAATTAGTATTATTTCAGCTGTTCAAGCTATGCAACATATAAATGAAGACAAATATGAAATTATACCAATTTACATTACTAAAGATCGTGAATGGTATACAGGAAAAATGCTAACAGATATTGAAGTTTATAAAGATTTTAATAATCTTAAAAAATATGCAACAAAAGTAACTTTATATAATAAAGATGGTTCTTTCTATTTACAATCAATGGGATTCTTTAAAAGATTAGTTACTGAAATTGATGTTGTATTTCCAATTGTTCATGGAGCAAATGTTGAAGATGGAACTATAGCTGGATACTTAGATACAGTAGGTGTTCCATATGTTGGAAGTAGAGTTTTAGGAAGTGCTTTAGGTCAAGATAAAGTAGTTATGAAACAAGTATTTGAAGCATGCAATTTACCAATCGTACCTTATACTTGGTTCTATGATTGTGAATATATGAATGATGCTGAAAAAATACAAAAAGAAATTATTAAAATGGGATTACCAGTAATTGTTAAACCAGCTTCATTAGGTTCTTCAGTAGGAATTAATGTTGTAAGAAACAAAGAAGAATTAGATGATGCTATTATGGATGCAATTACATATGATAATAAAATATGTGTTGAAAAAATGGTTAAAAATTTAGTTGAAGTAAACTGTAGTGTTTTAGGTAACTATGAATATCAACAAGCATCAGTATTAGAAGAAGTTATGGGAACAGAAGAATTCTTAACATTTAATGATAAATACTTAAATGGTGGTAAAAAACATGGAGCATCTAAAGGTATGGCTTCAACATCAAGAATTGTTCCAGCACGTTTAAGTAAAGAAATGACTGAAGAAGTTAGAAACACTGCTAAAGCAGCATTTAGAGCTTTATCTTTATCAGGTATTTGTCGTATTGACTTCTTAATTGATAAAAAAGAAAATAAAATTTATGTAAATGAACCAAACACTTGTCCTGGTAGTTTATCATTCTATTTATGGGAACCATCAGGAAAACCATATCCTGAACTTTTAGATGATGCAGTACAATTAGCAATTAGAGATTATAAAAATAGAAATAAAAAAGTTTATTCATTTGATTCTAATGTATTATCTAATTTTAATGGTTTAAAAGGTGCTAAAGGACTTAAAGGTTTAAAAGGAAAATTAAGATAACATCTTGTTTTCTTTTTTTGTTTTGTGTTATTATTTTTATGGAGGGATAAAAAATGAACAATACAATTGAAAATTTAAAAATTTTTAAAAACAATTTAACACAAGTAAGAAAAAATCATTACATCGATGTAGCATTTAAATTATTTACTAAACAAGAAATATATAAATTTAATACAAGTTTATATGTTAATACTAAAAAAACAGGTAAAAAGAAATATTCTGCATTCGACATTAAATGTGAAGAAATTAATTTTGATTTCTTTACAAAAGAAGAAGAAGTAGAATTAGTTAAAATTTTATATATTGTAAACTTAATTCAAGAAAGATACTTAAATGATGAGTGCACTTATGAAGAAGCACTTGAAGAAGTAAATAGCATAAGACACAGATTTGAACTTCAAAAACAAGATAAAAAACCATATATTAAAAAGAAATAAAATGAATATATTTAAATTACTTAAAGAAAATTTAAATATAGCTGTTGATAATTTTGAAGCTTCAAATCGAAATGCAAATATTGAATATGCATATAGAATTTTACCAAGAGCTGAAATAGCAAGATTTAATGCTCATACAGTTCAGTTAACAAAAGGTTTTTTGACATCTAACTATACAGCAAGAGAAATTAAGTTACAAGAAATCAATTTTGATTATTTTACAGAAGAAGAAAAACATGTCTTATATAAAGTAATTGATTTAGTAGAAATAATACAGCAAAGATATTTAAATGGCAAATTAACTTTAGAAGAAGCGGAAAAAGAAGCATTCTTAATAAGACAAGAACTAGAAGTAAAAACAAAAGAATATAAAAAATATATTAAGAAATAGTAAAAGAAGACTCTGTCTTCTTTTTTTCTTTATATATTTATGATAAAATACTTATAGACAACTAGAAAAGGATGTGAATAATCATGTTTGAAAGTTTAGGAGACAGATTACAAAACGCAGTAGACAAAATTAAGGGATATGGAAAAATTAGTGAAGAAAACATTAGTGAAGTAGTAAGAGAAATAAGATTAGCACTTCTAGAAGCTGATGTTAATTATATAGTAGTTAAAGAATTTATATCAAATGTTAAAGAAAAAGCTTTAGGTGAAGAAGTTGCTAAAAGCTTAAAACCAGGTGAACAATTTGTTAAAATTCTTAAAGATGAATTAGTAAACTTACTTGGAGAAGAAAAGAAAGAATTATATACAGGAGGTAATCCTAGTATTTTAATGATGGCTGGTCTTCAAGGTAGTGGTAAAACAACAACAGCAGGTAAATTATCACTTTTATTACGTAAAAAAATGGGTAAAAAACCATTATTAGTAGCGTGTGATGTTTATAGACCTGCAGCTATTGATCAATTAAAACAATTAGGTCGTGAATTAAATATTCCAGTATATGATGAAGGAGCAGGAAATCCTGTTGAAATTGCTAAAAATGGGATTAAATATGCTAAAGAAAATAATTTAAATTATGTTATTATCGATACGGCTGGACGCCTTCATATTGATGAAGATTTAATGAACGAACTTAAGAATATTAATGAAGAAGTTAAACCAAATGAAATTTTATTAGTTATTGACTCTATGACAGGTCAAGATGCTGTAAACGTAATAAAAGGGTTTAACGAAGCGTTACCTTTAACAGGAGCTGTTTTAACAAAACTTGATGGTGATACTCGTGGTGGAGCAGCATTATCAATTAGACATTTAACTAATGTACCTATTAAATTTATTGGGGTTTCTGAAAAAATGGATGGTCTTGAAGAATTTTATCCAGACAGAATGGCTACAAGAATTTTAGGTATGGGAGATATAATGGGTATGCTTGAAAAAGCAGAAGCTGTTATAGACGAAAAAGAAGCTATGGAAGCTGCTAAAAAATTAAAAGAAGGGAAATTTGACCTAGAAGATTTCTTAACACAATTTAAACAAATCAAAAAACTAGGACCTTTAGAAAATTTAATTAAAATGATTCCAGGAGCTAAAAAAATGGGACTTACAGATATCAAAGTAGATCCAAAAGAAATAGCTCATGTAGAAGCAATTATTTTATCAATGACTCCTTATGAAAGAAGACACCCAGAAATATTAAAAGCATCAAGAAAACAAAGAATTGCTGCTGGTTCTGGAAGAAGTGTTGAAGAAGTAAACTTACTTCTAAAACAATTTGAACAAATGAAACAAATGATGAAACAATTAAAAAATGGTAACTTTAAAATGCCATTTTAAAAGGAGAATATAAATGAGTATAACTAATTTAGTACCAGTATTATTAATTTTTATTTATTTAACAATTATATTTTTAATAAATTATTATAAAAATATACGTTTTAATAATGTCAGAATTAATAAAAAAAATGATATAACAAAAATTAGACCAACATTAGCACTATATTGTTATAATACTGGTACTATTAAACACTTATTTAATACAACACTTATGACATTAATTGATAATGGATATTTTAAATTAGATAGAATAAATAATGAAACATATATATCATCTAACTCTAAAAAAGATAAATTATATAAATATGAGGAAATAATAAAAGACTATATTGATGAAATATTAAATAACAAAAAATTAAATATTAATGATTTTAATGAAAAATTAACTCTTGATTATAAATATTTGGCTAAAACTAATAAGTTTTATACTGAATTAAAAAAGGAAGCACATAAAGAATTTGGAAAACTTGATTTTGTATCAAATTATATGTATTCATTTATTGTTGGAATTTTATATTTTATGCAAATTGCTTTCTTTGTTTATAATAATTTTTCATTATTTCAAATTTTTTTAATATCAATTCCACTTTCACTTATAAATATCTTATTATGTGATAAAGTGAAAGATAATATTATAAAATTAGAAAATAAAAAAATTATCTATTTTGTAGTAATATCAATTATTACATCAATAATTTCTTGTTTAATATGGATTAAATTTAATTCTTCTAATTATATTTTATTTCATGTTATAGTTGGACTTTTATCATTTATGTATCCATTATTTGTATTATTAAATATTTATTTCATTAAAACAAATATGCTTTGTTTTAATAGCAAACAAAAAAGTATTAAATTATCTTTAGATAGTTTAAAAAATGAAATTTTAGAAAACAATGAACTTAGAGATAAATATTATATATATACAAAATCATTTAAGCTAAAACATAAATTTAAAGACCCTAAAATTAATGATTTCTTTAATTTTATGTTTTAAATAGAAAAGAATAAAAAGGAGTATTTATGAAACTATTTGAAAAAGATGAAAAGATTCTATTTGAGGATATTGTTACTTATAACAATATTAAAAAAGAATGTGATTTATGTTTAACAAACAAAAGAATTATAATTAAACCTAAAGCGTTATTCTCAAACAAATTACTTATTTTTCTTGATGAAATTGTAATTTATAGAAATAAAATTAAATTAGAACAAGATAAAAATAAAGTTTATATGCAAAATGTAAATGGAAATTTACTTTTAAACTTTGATGATGAAAAAAAAGCAAAAAAATTTATTGATGCCGTATATAATGCATTAGGACTTAAAAGAAATAAGATCAATGTTAAAAGTGTAATTGCAGGCGCAGCTGCAGTAGGAGCTGTAGCCGTTGCAGGTAGAGTTCCTGTAGTTGGAAATGCAGTTGCAAAAGCTGCACCAGTAGTAGGTAAAGCTGTAAAAACTGCTGCTCCTATTGTAAAAGAAGTAGCTGCTGCAGGTGCTGAAAAAATAATTGATAAAGTATCAGAAAAAATATAGTTATATACATAATCAAATCCTTTTTATCTACATAAAATATGGTAGATAAGGAGGATTTTTATGTTTGGAAGAAATTGTAGACAAAATATGTGTCCACAACAACCTGTAATGGAACAACCAATTACTAACTGTGTAGAAGAAAATATAATGCATCAAGTAGATCATATTATTCCAATTCATACACATGTTATTAAAAGACATATTTATAATCATACATACACACCAAAATATTCATGTTCTGAAGAAT
>CAJGDV010000078.1 GCA_904502155.1 uncultured Bacilli bacterium | reverse complement strand
AAAATACAAAACGGTGACTACAAAACAGCTTTTAAAAACTATTGTAGTGATGAAGATGTTACAGATTATGTTTTATGGGAAGTACATAAAAACGAAGAAGAAACAAAAGAATTATTTTCATTATGGATGAACACATATGATGAAGAAGATACTTATAAGTGGGTTATTGTTTATAAGGAAAATAATGAAGTAATAGGTATGATAGATGCTTTTAAAAGATTAATGAAATATGATACAGCTGAAATAGGGTACTGCCTTGGTAAAGGTTACTGGAATAAAGGACTAATGACCGAAGCATTAAAAGAAGTAATTAGATTTATGTTTGAAGAATGTGGTGCAGAAACTATTTATGCTGAATATTTAGAAAATAATCCTGCTAGTGGTAAAGTTATGGAAAAAGCAGGTATGACATATGATGGAAGATTTAGAAGTAGAATATTAGATCGTTTTAATAATAGAAATGACCTAATAGCATACTCTATACTGAGAGAAGAATATTTTAAAAATAAATAGGTGAACATATGGAAATTGAAAGAAAGTTTAAAGTTGAAAAATTACCAAATTTAGAAAACGTAAAAAAAGCTAAAATAATTCAAGCATATTTAAATACAGATAGTGAACCAACACTTAGAATAAGAAAATATAATGATGAATATTTACTTACTTATAAATATTCAAAAAAAGATAATGAAATCAACGTTTGTAATGAAGTAGAACTTCCAATTACAGAAGAATGCTTTAATAATCTTTTAACAAAAATTGAAGGAAATATTATTGAGAAAACAAGATACTTTATTAATGAAATTGAACTTGATATTTTTGAAGGAAAATATGAAGGATTAATTTTAGCGGAAGTTGAATTTGAAAGCATAGAAGATGCTAACAGATATAATAAACCAAATTGGTTAGGCGAAGATGTTACAAAAGATAAAAACTATAGAAATTCATATTTAGCAAAAAAACACTAATATTTTAGTGTTTTTTAAGTTATAGTATAAGTAGTAAAATAATGAAAATAATAATAAATATGATATACTTATAATGAGGAGTGATTATATGACAATATGGATTATTGTTTATCTAATATCAGCTGTAATTTTTGCTAACTGTTTTAAAATAGCAAATAGAGGCATGAAAGATGCAACAATATTAACAATATTATTAGAATTAAGTACAGCTTTTTTTGCACTTTTATTTATACCTTTTTTCAAAATAAAAATAGCTACAAAAGCTTCAGTTTATTTAATATTAGCAATAGTAGTAAGTATATATGCTGTTGTAGATAGACTAAACACTGAAGCAAGATATGGTTTAGAACCGTCTGTTTATAGTATGCTTAAACAATTATCAAGTGCGTTTATAATTTTACTTGGAATATTATTCTTAAAAGAGGAATTAGTTATAAATAAAATATTAGGGGCAATTATAATTATTTTTGCCAATATGTTATTAGCTTTTAAAAAAGGAAAATTTGCGTTTAATAGATATTTTTATTGTTCTATTATAGGTAGTTTCTTATTTGCTATAGCAATGATTATTAATATAAATTTAGAAAAGAATTTTAATATAGGTATTTATACATTTATTACAGTCTTTTTTCCGGCTTTAATTTTATTTGTTTTAGGTAGATATAAAATTAAAGATTTAAAAGAAGAATATGAACGTTATAATAAAAAACTATTTATAATATCAGGACTAACATGGGCTTTAATGCTTATTTCAAGTGTTAAAGCATATAGTACAGGAAGTGTAGTTATTGTAGCAGCTATGTTATCACTTACTGGTGTTATTAATTCTATAATAGAATTTATTATCAAAAAAGACAAAAAAGAATTTATGAAAAAAGTATTAATTTCTATATTAATATTAATAGGAATTATTTTAATTAAAAAATAATTGTTGACACAAAACAAAAGTTAGTGTTATAATTTACACAAGCGTTTGAAGAGGAAAAGTAATAATATGAATATACTAGTGAGTCAGGTATAGTGGAAACTGATTATAGGATTATTATGAAAGAACACCTCCTAGCAGACTACCGAAAATTCGAAAGTAGACTAGTCCGGAAGCAACCCGTTACCCAATTGCTACTTCTTGATAGAGAAGGTAAAAGAGATTATACAAAAGTATAATAATTTAAGGTGGCACCGCGGATACCCGTATTCGTCCTTATTGTAGGATGATACGGGTTTTTTAATATAATAATTTAGATATACCTACAATATCTTTGCATTAAGAAAGAGGGAATTAAAATGAGTTATTATGAAACAATCAAAGCAATCGAAGAAGTAAAAAAATACTTCGAAAAAGAAATTGAAAAAAAATTAAATTTAACTAAAGTCGGAAGTCCACTTTTCGTGACACCAAAATCAGGCTTGCAAGATAACTTGTCAGGCATAGAAAAAGCAGTATATTTTGAAAAAGATAAACAAAAATTTGAAATCGTTCATTCACTTGCAAAATGGAAAAGAGAAGCCCTAGCAAGATACGATTTCCCAGTTTATTCAGGTTTATATACTAATATGAAAGCTATAAGAAAAGATGAAGAAGTTGATGCAACACATTCACTTTACGTCGAACAATGGGACTGGGAAAAAATTATTAAAGAAGAAGATAGAACTGTAGATTATTTAAAAGAAACAGTTTCTAATATATACAGTTCTATTCGTAAAACATCAATGTTTATTACAAAAAAATATCCTAAATTAGATTTAGGACTACCTAAAAAAATATTTTTTATTACTAGTCAAGAACTAGAAAACTTATATCCTGAATTTTCTCCTAAAGAAAGAGAAGATTTAATAACAAAAGAAAAACGTGCCGTTTTTATAATTGGAATTGGTGATATATTAAAATCAGGTTTTGTACATGATCATAGAAGTCCTGATTATGATGATTGGTTTTTAAATGGTGATTTATTTATATATAGTGATATCTTAGGAAAAGCTGTTGAACTTTCATCAATGGGAATTCGAGTTTCAAAAGAATCTCTTTATAGTCAGTTAAGTAAAACTAATAATTTAGATAGATTAGAACTTGATTATCATAAAAAAATTATTGAAGATAAACTACCATTTACTATTGGTGGTGGAATAGGAGAATCAAGAGTTTTAATGCTTCTTTTAGGTAAAGAACATATTGCTGAAATACAAGCATCAGCATGGGAAGATAAAACTTATCTAGAGTTAGAAGGGAAATATATTCTTTAATTGACATTATTATAATTTGTTATATAATACTACGCCGGGGGGAGATTAAATGAAAAATTTATACTTACCAAGCTTACAAAATAGAGGTGTTGATGATTTTACATCAGATATGGGAATTAAAATTAGAAGATGCGTTTCACCAGCATTTAGATTATCTTGCATTTATGCATTTGATCACAAAATTGTTGTTGATGGATATCCAAAATTAGAAAAAGATACTCCATATATATTTGCATCAAGTCATGGATTTGTAGAAGATATACAAGCACTTATTGCTACACTTGATAGAAATGCTTATATTCTTACAGGTGCTATTGATCAATTAAAATACCATCCTAATTTTTATGGATTATGGATAAATGGATTTATAATAGTTGATAGATCAAACACACAAAGTAGAAAAGACGCTGTTACAAAAATGGAAAGAATAATAAAAAACGGAACAAGTATTATGATGTATCCTGAAGGAGCATGGAATGGTAATGAAAATATGCTTATTATGCCACTTTTTAAAGGACCTTATTTACTTGCTAGTAACCTTAAAAAAGATGGTGTAAATACTAAAGTTGTTCCAGTAGCACAATATAAAGATGTAGAAAACAAAACAATTTATGTTAAAGTTGGGGAACCTTTTGATATTACTAAATATGATTATAAAGAAGGACTTATAAAATTGCGTGATGAAATGGCAACATTAAAATGGAATATAATGGAAAAAAATTTACCTATAAGCAAAAGAGATGAATTAGGTAGGGATCCTAGATATGATTTTATGCTATCTAATGCTCAAGAGTTTATCAATGGTAAATGGGTAGAAGATTTATATGAAGATGAAATTATAATGTATAAGGATAAAAATATTCCATATCGTGAAGATATTTTAAAAACATTTGAAAATGTTAAAATAACAAAAGAGAATGCACATCTTATTGCACCAATTTTAGCTGAATTGGAAAATGAAAAAAAATATGACCTAAAAACATATATGCATGAATATCATAAAAATAAAATATTAAAAAAATAAACTAGATTTTCTAGTTTTTTTGTTTGTTGAAAAAGGTAGGCATTTATTGTATAATTTAAAATAGGTGATACTAATGAAGAAAGGTTTTACATTAATAGAACTACTTGCTGTAATTTTAATTTTAGGGATTATTGCACTTATTGCAATACCTACTGTTAATAAAATATTAAATGAAGCTCGTGAAGGAGCATTTCGAACTAGTAGCGATAACATTATGAAATCAATGGAAGAAGCTTGTCAAACAAGCCTTATTAGAGGAGATAATCCTGTTTTAAGATATACGTTTAGAGATGGTAAACCTAATTCTAAATTAGAAGTAAAAGGTACAATGCCTGATGATGGTTATGTTTTTCTAGATAATGAATGTAGTGTAACTAATTATTTTCTAAGAGACAAAAATTATACATATTCAAATGGTGAAGATATAAGACAAGATTATATGCTTAAAGTATCAACAGAAGAAGATACATCAATATTTAAAATAATGTATGCTGATTATTATGAAAATATTATATCGGTAAATTTTGTTAACCATTTAAATATTCCTGAAGGAGCAATTGAAATTAAAGATCCTTCTGTGTCAGGAGAAGAAAAAATCAAATCATGGCTAGTTGAAAATAATGGTAATTATAATTTATATATCGGTTCAGATAAAAAAATATATGGAAATTACTATTCAAATTATTTATTTGGTGATTTAGTAAATATGACAAATATTAATTTATCAAATTTTGATGTTAGTTTTACAAGAGATTTAAGTAAAATGTTTTATGATTGCAAATCAATTACTAATATAGATGTATCCAATTTTAATATGAGTAATGCAATTAATATATATTATATGTTTTATAATTGTAATTCATTAATATCATTAGACGTAGCTAATTGGGATATTAGTAACGTTAAAAATATGGGTGGTTTATTTGAAGATTGTAGTGAATTAACTAGATTAGATGTATCTAAATGGGACACTAGTAATGTTACTAAAATGTGGTATGTATTTAACTGTTGTAGTAAATTAATGTCCTTAGATTTAAGTAATTGGGATACTAGTAATGTAGATAATATTAGCAACATTTTTGGTTATTGCCACAATTTAGTAAAAGTAGGTAATATAAGTAACTGGAATACTAGCAAAATAACTGATATGTCTGCTATGTTTCAAGATTGCAAAAAATTAACATCATTAAATTTAAGTAACTGGAATACTAGTAATGTAAACAATATGGATAGTATGTTTCATAACTGTCAATCATTACAATCATTAGATATTAGTAATTTTAACACAAGTAATACAGTTTATATGGGTGGAATGTTTTATAATTGTCATAATCTTAGTTCATTAAATTTAAGTCATTTTAATACTCAAAATGTAACACAAATGCATGCAATGTTTTACAATTGTAATTTATTAACTACATTAAATTTAAACAATTGGAATATCACTAATGTATCTTTAATTGAAAATATTTTTGATAATTGTTCTAATTTATCATCTATAATAATTAATAATTCAGATTATAATTCAGTTAATAAAATTATATCTAACTTACCATCTAAAACAAATGATTCTATGGGTACTTTAAATATAAATGGTATAGATGATCAGTCTCAAATAGACACAACTACAGCTAATTCTAAATATTGGAATATCATTTAGGAAGGGTTTT
>CAJGDV010000077.1 GCA_904502155.1 uncultured Bacilli bacterium | reverse complement strand
ATTTTATGGTTTGTAATTTTAAAAATTGGGCCTATATTTTCAAAAGGAAATCCAATTAAATTTGATTTTTCTTCTTGCTCATGTAATTTTTCATTAAGTATTTTTAATCCTTTTATAATTTCTTCCCTCGTTGGATTAGGATAATATACTTTTTTCAAAACAAAATACTCACCTAATTTTGTTACAATTTTTTTGATTTCAGATTTTTTAACTTTATTAAACTTATTTTTTTCCATGTCATTAAAAACAAGTTTACCATCAATTGAATAAAATTTATCATTAATTTTTATGCATAAAACATTAAATTTTTCATGTAAGTGTCTATAATTAAAACATAATTTTTGTTCATCTAAATATACTAAGTCAATAATATTACCAGTTATATAATAAAATTCATAATTTTTATTCATTTTCTTTTCCTTTCATTTTAATTATTTTTTCTATTCCCCACCAAGGAAGTAATGCACATTTTTTTCTATTAGGTTGTTTCGCAATATCACAATATGCGATAGCAGCTTCTAAAATTTCTTCATCAAAATCTTTTTCTTCAATCATGTTATAAAAGTTTTGATATATTTTTTCAACTTCACTTATATTTTTACCAATTAATGTTTCAATCATAACCGATGTTGAACTTGTACATATAGCACATGCTTCACCATCAAATCTTATATCTTCTATAATATCACCATCAAATTTAACCATAAGGTTAATTTCATCTATACATGATTCATTATTCATATTTATTTTTATATAACTATCATCTTCTATTAATCCTTTATTTTTAGGATTTTGATAATTTTCAAGTAGTATGCTTCTTTTTAAATTTTCATCCATTTAAATCAGCTCCTTTTTGCATTTATATTATAAATTAAAGGTATAAAAAAAGCAAGATTTAACTTGCTTCTTAAATTGTTGGAACTAAGAAATAAATTAAGAATAATATTGTAACTATAAATGTTACAAGACTTATTTCTAATCTTGGTTTTTCTCTATAATCTGATCTTAAAAATTTAATAACATCAATAATATAAATTAATATATTTATAAAGAAATAAGAAACTACTCCAAGTCCTATACCGTTTGTAATTGAATATGATAATACCATCATAGAAATAGTAAGGAAAGCTGGAACTGATTCTTTTACTTCACTAAAGTCAATATTTTTAACATTACTCATCATTAATACTCCAACATAGATTAGAGCACTTCCTGCTGCTGCTTGAGGAATAAATGCAAAAATTGGAAGTATAAATATTGATAGGAAGAATAATATGGCAGCAACTAATGCAGTTAGACCTGTTCTTCCGCCTTCAGCAACCCCGGCTCCTGATTCAACAAACGTTGTTACAGTACTAGTTCCAAGTAATGCACCTGTACAAGTTGCAAGTGAATCAGAATTCATAATTTTGTTAAAGTTTTGTGGTTTTCCTTTTTTATCAAGTAAATTAGCATTAGCACAACATCCTACAATTGTCCCCATTGTATCAAACATATCAATCATAATAAAGGTAAGAATTGTCATTAAACATATCATTAATGATCCTTCTGGAAAATTAAATCCTTCTGTAAACATTGATAAGAAAATTCCACCTTCTTCAGGATTCATACTAAAATAATTTTTAAAATTATCATAAAATGCCCATGATACTCCGTCTACTTTTCCAAGTAATATATCAATATTAGCAACTTTAAGTGGTATTGCTAAAAGTGTTGCTGATAATATTCCCATTATAACTGAACCTTTTACTCTATAATGAGAAAGTACTGTAATAACTAATAATCCAAATAACGCTACTATAGCTTGGCAACCTACACCACCTAAAGCCCAATTAGCTTTATTTGTTAAATCCACAAATTGTACTAATGTATATTCGTTTGTTTGTATAATATTAGCATTTTGCATCCCTATAAATGCTATAAATAATCCTATTCCTACTGGAATAGCAGTTCTAACAGATTCTGGCATTCCATCAAATATTTTTTCACGACATGTAACTCTTTTTCCGTCTTCATCTTTTCCAATTGGAACAACTGATAATAATAAGAATATTATTCCGCTAAGGAAAACTAATAGCATTGCATTACCATAACTAAATGCAAATCCCATTGTTCCACCAATCATTCCTCCAATTATAGCATTAAGTCCCATTCCTGATGCTTGAGCAAGTGGCATTTTAGCTATAAATGCCATAAACAATGTTCCAACAAAAGCTCCCAAACTTGTTGCAATAAAAACACTAGGCCATCTTGGGTCTGCTGTACCTCCAAATAAAATATTATTTGGATTTACTGTTAAAATATATGCCATTGCTAGAAATGTTGCAAATCCAGCATATATTTCAGTTTTTAGACTTGATTTATTTTTAGTTATTCCAAAGAACTTATCAAGTCTACTTAGATTTTTGTAATCTTTTTTTCCCATGCACATCTCCTTCTCTAGAAAAATAATAAAAGGCCGTACCAAAGATAGGTATGACCTATTTATCAAAGATGTATATCGTAGTAGGTCATTTAAGGTGATCTGTAGAAACGCCTAAACCATATTATTAGGCATATACGACATTTATTATCTTCCTAATTTAATTTTATCATATAAATTATTTTATGCAATATCATTTATAAAATTTAAAGTGTGGTTTACAACTTTTTCAAGTTCACCAGGTTTTTTAAATCTATGATCTGCTCCTTCAACAACATTCATTTTAACACCAAATTTTTCTTTGAAATCGTAAGCATCTTTTATTGGTGCTGTTGTATCTTCATCTCCATGAATAATTAAAATATTATCACATTTAGCATCAAAATCTCTTAAAATTTGATTGTCACATAATTCTTCAAAGTAACTATAATTTACCTTTAATTCTCTTTCATATCCTACTATTACATAGCCTTTTTCTTTAAATTCATCCATTGTTCCTACTAATATTTCATCTTCAAAGATTTTATCCATTCTAATAGCTGGACATCTTAAAACAACTTTATTATATTCATTACCATATCTAGTTAGTAAAAGTAATGTTAAATAAGCACCAAAAGATGTTGCAAATAAACTAATTTTAGCATCTTTAAAGTTTTCTTTAGCATAATCTAAAGTAAATCTAATATCTGCTAAACAATTATCTAGTGTTAAATAATCACCATCAACTTCACTAGCACCATGTCCTGGTAAATCTAGTGCTATAACACCAATATCTTGCTTCATTAATTCTTCTGCAACCATACTAATTGCTGATGATTCTTTATCTCCAGCAAAACCATGGATTGCTACCATAATTTCTTTAGGATTTTCTGGTAACATTTCTTTTATATTTATATTGTATTCTCTCTTAATATCCTTGTACATATTCTATCTCCTTCTCATTCATAATGTCTACAAGTTCGTCTACCCCACCAAGTCCTTCTTTAAAAATTGAGTAAGGTTCTTTTAAATATTCTAATGCTTTAGGTCCAACACCTGTTTTTCCTACTTTATTTTTATTAAAATTATCCTCAGGTACAATAAATATCATTCCATCAAGATATCTTTGGAAATCAAATCCTTTTCTTTCACAACTTCCTTGTCTTTCTGGATCTACTATTTTATTTCCTTCACTTGTTTCGCAAACACATACATAGTGAAGTAATTGTTTATTTTTGCCTGGTAATTTTGTAATTAAAGTATGAGTTTTAACATTTACTGCTTCTAAAAGTGATCTTGTTGCTTCTGTAAATCCAGCACACATTGCTTCTCCTTTAATTAAAGCAGCATAACCTGTTCTATAAAGCATTTCTCTTCTATCGAATTCTACATCTCCATCTAAAGCATGGAAATAATTATCTCTAATAGAGATATTATCTTTTATATAATTATTAATTTTATCAATTTTTACAATATCACTATCTTTATCTGTAATATTTAATTTTTCAATTATTTCAGCAATTTCTTCAGTATATTCTTTTTTCATTTCTTCTGTATATAAATTTTCATCGTGGGCTTTATCATAAATAACTTTTATAAAATCTTTATTCATTTCCTAAATCTTTTACTCCCACATAATATTTAACATATACTTTCCCACTATTTTCTTTTTCTAGCATTGCTGAATTGAAATTATCAATTTCAAATAATTTGATATTTTTTTCTTTGAATTCTTTTCTAATGAATTCAAATAAAGCATATCCTTTTTCACATTTTCTATATTTTGGCATTAAAAATAAATTTGTTACAACACCAACATTTTCATTTAAATCTTTATAATTTTCTATTGCTATTTGACAAAAACCAATAAATTTATTTTTTTCTCTTGCTACTATTATTGGTTTATTTAAATCTAGATTTGGTACTAGATTATAGTCATGTAAATCAAAGAACATTTTAAAGATTGGGAAGTCTAAACTTCTTAAGTATTCAACACTAATATCTTCTGATGCTTTAAATTCTTTATTAACATCAAAAATGTTGTTTGATAATATTTTTGTATCTTCATATCCTCTATTATCAAAGAACATAAATTCATCTTTTTCAAATGGAACTCCTTTTAAGAAATCTTTATGACCTAGTCTTACAACTTTGTGTCCTTCTTTTTTTATTTCTTCTTCACATTTTTTAAGTAGTTCTGTTCCTATTCCTATATTTTGGTATTTTTCTTTTACACATAAAAGTAAAATACTATTTTTGTCTTTCATATAAAATGCTTTATCTTTAAAAATATATATTTCAGGGTTTATATTTTTAACTCTATTTATAAAAGATTCTTTTGTTAAAAGATTCTTTTTTATACTATTTTCATATATATCATATAATAAATCGTAATTCACACTATCCTACCTTTCTAGTAGTAGTATAACAATTTAATTAATTTTTTTCAATTTTTCTTTACACTTAAGTGTAAAATAAAAAGAAGCTAATTAGCTTCTTTTGTACCATTTTAGCAAGTTTATTACATTTATTTCATATGTGTTATTTTTACTATTTTTAAATCCTATTTTAGTAAAAACTTCAATTGATTTTTTATTTTTTGGATTTATATTTACGTAGATAATAGTGTTTTCATCATATAATATACTTTCTAAGAAACTTCCGATAAGTCGTCTAAAAGTTTTATGATCACCTTTAAATTTATTTGCTATTTGAATTTCACATATACAAAAATCATTATCTTTTTGTTCAAATTGTATATAACCATGTAATATATTATTTTCAATAATTAAATTTGTATTTAATTTTTTATTATTAATTATATTATTCTTCCAAATGTCTTTTTTGTTATCAGAGGTTATATTATAGCTATCTTTTAATAAATCAAACATTAACTCTAATTCTTCATCTTTTAAATTTTTATATGTACACCTAGTTATTTTGTTATCAAAGAGATGTAATATTTGATGTACCATTTCACAATACCATACTGCTTTAATATTATAATCATTGGTTTCAAGTTTATATCTTGCAGGACAATATCTACAAAGTGATTTTTTTAAACAATATCTACATTTTGAATTACAACTATATTCAAGTTCTTTAATAGAATAATTAATTGATGGTTGTGGTACAAATAATTCCCCAGCAGCTTTTGAAAAACTACCTGTTTTTACAACAGCATAAAATGCTTTAAACTTATTAAAATCAAAATTTTTATTTAAAATCATTAATCAATATAATTTAATAAAATTAATAAAACTCTTTGAATATAATCTACTGAAAAAACATTATCTATTTTTTTATCAATTAAATTATATCCATTAATATGAATTGCATTTATATTAGCATTATTAGCTGCTGCTAGGCCTTTATTTGTATCCTCAAACGCAACACAATTTAAAGGATCAACATTAAGTATTTCTAATGCTTTTTCATAAGCTTCACTAGAAGGTTTTAAATTTTTTACATCATCTCTTGTTATAATACAATCAAATATATCATTAATTTTCAAATTCGATTTTAGTACTTCAATGAAT
>CAJGDV010000076.1 GCA_904502155.1 uncultured Bacilli bacterium | reverse complement strand
CCTGCTCCAATTGGAAGTCCTCCTTCAGAGAAAGCTGATTGGCTTCTTCCATATACAATTTGTAAGAATAATTCACGCATTGCTGTATTAATAGCGTCACATACTAAGTCAGTATTTAATGCTTCTAAAATTGTTTTACCAGGTAAAATTTCTCCAGCCATTGCTGCTGAATGTGTCATACCAGAACAACCAATAGTTTCAACTAATGCTTCTTCAATTATTCCATTTTTTATATTAAGTGTAAGCTTGCATGCTCCTTGTTGTGGTGCACACCAACCAATACCATGAGTTAAACCTGATACGTCTTTAACTTCTTTTACTCTATCCCATTTTCCTTCTTGAGGAATTGGTGCAGATTGGTGGTTAACACCTTTTTTTACTGTACACATATTTTCAATTTCTTTTGAATATACCATAAACTACCTCCTAATTTTGTACATTTAATATTATAACATATCATAAAAAATTAGTATATGAAACTTGACTAATTTTTACAATTTTATCCTAGTGAGATATCTAAAATCATCATCACTAAAAATCCGATCATAAAGCTTATTACTCCAATATTATTTTTACTTCTTTCACTTTGACTTTCAGGTATTAATTCTTCAACAACTACATAAATCATAGCTCCCGCTGCAAATGCTAAAACATATGGCAAAAATTTACTAACTAATCCTACTAATAATACTGTTATAACACCAAAAATAGGTTCCACTATACCAGATATAGAACCTAGCATAAAAGCTTTTTTTCTACTCTTACCAGCCTGCTTTAATGGAAGGGCTATAGCAATACCTTCAGGTAGATTCTGAAGAAACATACCTATAGCAAGAGCAAATGCACTTGATAAATTAATAGTTCCTGTCTCACTAGCAAGGGCAAAAGCAACACCAACTGCCATACCTTCAGGAATATTATGAAGCGTAACTGTTAATACTAACAAAACAGCTTTTTGTAATTTTATTTTTATTCCTTTTTCTCTATTATCAGCAATATGAAAATGAGGAATAATTTTATCTAAAATTAAAACAAATAAAACACCTAACGTTATACCTAAAATAATAGGAATTAAAGGATTTAATGATTGCTTAATTGACGATTCCATAGAAGGAATCAAAAGAGAAAAAATACTTGCTGACATCATAACACCTGCAGCAAAACCTAAACATAAACTTTCTAGTTTTTTACTTGGTTTATTTATAAAGAAAACAAAAGCACTACCAATAATCGTCCCAAGAAAAGCTAAATTAGTACCAATTAAAACATATTTTATAGCATTCATATTTTTCTCCTTTAAATAAAAAAAGTTAGTAAAACTAACTTTCTATTTAAATATATTAAAATTATAATATTTTATTCAACACTTTTTAATGATTCAATCATATCAATTTTCTTAAGTGAAAAATAAGTTAAAACATTAACCATCATTGTAAATATTACTGTAATTACAGAAGCATAAACAAAAACCATAATACCTACATCCGTAGGGAACATAAATACATCTAATTCACAAGTTTTTAAAATAAATGTATTAAGACTATATCCTAGTCCAAATCCTAAAATAATACCAAATAAAGTTAATATTTTAGTTTCCCTTTCTACATATTCATATACTTCTTTATTATAGAATCCTAAAACTTTAATTGTTGCAAGTTCTCTAATTCTTTCATTTATATTTACATTAGCTAAATTATAAAGTACTGCAAGAGCTAGTGCACCAGCACATATAATTAATACCCAAACAACAACTCCAAATTTTTCTAAAGTTTTATCCATTCTAGTTTTAACATCTTTTGTAAGAATTGTATTAATTATTTTTTCGTTTTCTAGTAGGTATTTATTTAATTTTTTTGTATCTTTACTTGAATTTATTAAAGCACTATTATACGTAAGTTCAGTTTTAAATTTCTCTTCATAAAGTTCTTCAGATATATATGCATAATGTTCTAAATAATTTTCACATATTCCTATTACTTTAATTTTTATTTTTTTATCATCTTTATTTATTAGATTAACATAGTCTCCTACTTCAATATTATTTAGTGAAGCCATTTTTTGGCTTACTATTAATCCATCATTAATATCAAGTTTTTCTTTTGTTTTATAATCTCTTATATTGATAAAATTATAAATATCATCATTTACTGTCATTAATATAAATTTATCATAATCATCAATTTTGGCTGATTGTGCATTTAATAATATACTTCCTTTAACATCTTCATGATCATTTATATATTTTTTATCTTCTTCTGTTAGATTACTAGATGCTATAACATTGATATCATATTTAAATATTTTGCCATATTGATATGGTAGGACATTTTTTACAGATCCTTGAAGTGCATATCCTGCAAATATTAACCCTGTACATCCACCAATTCCAATAATAGTCATTAAAAATCTTTTCTTGTATCTAAACATATTTCTAAATGTTACTTTTGTTGTAAAATTTAGTTTATTCCATATAAATGGAATATATTCAAGTAAAACTCTTTTCCCTGCTTTTGGAGCTTTAGGTCTCATTAAAAGGGCTGGTTTTATTTCAAGTTCTTTTTTACATGCATAATATGTAGCCCCTATAATACATAGGTATGAAATTAACATTCCTTCTATAGATACTTTCCAGTTATAATCAATTAAAAAATCTCCTGTTTTATACATTAATTGATACATTGAATAAATAATTTGTGGAATAGTATTCATAGCTACAAAAAGTCCTAAAATTCCTCCTATTATTGATGCTAGTGAGGCATAAATAATATATTTTCTAGATATTTGTTTTCCAGTATATCCTAAAGCTTTTAAAATTCCTATTAATCCTCTTTGTTCTTCAACCATTCTAGTCATAGAAGTTAAACTTATTAATGTTGCTATAAGGAAAAATATAAATGGAAATAATTTACCTATATTATTTATTCTATTTGTATCATCACTATAAGATTTAAAACCATAATTATCTTCTTGTTTTAAAACAATATAATCATCTTCATATTTATCTTTAATTTTATTAATTTCTTTTTCATATTTACTACTAAAAATATTGTAATCATCTTTTAAAGTTGCATAAATAGAAGAATAAATTGGTACATTAATATTATCTTTATCTATATATATATTATAATTTATTTCTCCTGAACCTAATTTTGTTTGGTCTCTATCTTCTGCTAAATATAAAGGAGAATTAGCATATCCAACTACTTTTAGTTCTGTTTCTTTATAGTAATAACTATCTAATTTTATAGTTGTTCCTATTTTAACTTTTTCATTTTCATCTATTAAGCATTCTTTATTGTTTTTAGGTAGTCTTCCTTTTGTTACTGTAATTTTATTTATTTTATTATTTATTTCAAGTACTTTAAAAACGTATTTTACATTTTTTACTTCTCCTAAGGCATCACTATCAAAAACGCCAACTACGTTTTCAAATTTATTATTTTTTTTAATTTCTTTTAGATCGTCTTCTGTTAATCCTTGATAATTAGTAAATGCTATATCATAAAAGTTAACATCTTTTAAAGTTTTATTTGCAGTTTTCTGCATACTTGGTCCTGTTGCTTTTATACTTGTATAAAAACCTACTCCTAAAAAAGACATTACCATTATTGATAGAAAAATTTTAAAGCGAGATTTAATTTCTCTAAAGGCATCTTTTGTTATTGCTTTCATAGTTTACCATTCTATTTCATCTATATCGATTGGATTTTTATTTATAATTATCTCGCTAGCACTACCATTTTTAAATTTAATTATTTTATCAGCCATTGGAGCAATAGCTGTATTATGAGTAATTATTACTACTGTCATTCCTTCTTCACGGCATGTTTCTTGTAATAATTTTAAAATTTGTTTTCCTGTATTATAGTCAAGTGCTCCTGTTGGTTCATCACATAATAATATTTTTGGATTTTTAGCAATAGCTCTTGCTATAGCAACACGTTGTTGTTCTCCTCCTGATAATTGACTTGGAAAGTTTTTCATTCTATCTTTTAAACCTACTTTTATAAGCATTTTTCTTGGATTTAAAGAATCTTTACAAATTTGTGTTGCAAGTTCAACATTTTCAAGGGCTGTTAGATTTTGTACTAAATTATAAAACTGGAATACAAATCCTATATCTTCCCTTCTATATTTAATCATTTGTTTACCTTTATATTTTGTTATGTCTATTCCATCTATTATTATTCTTCCATCTGTAGCATCATCCATACCACCTAATAAGTTAAGTGTTGTTGTTTTTCCGGCTCCACTTGGACCTACTATTACAACTAGTTCTCCTTTTTCTATTTCAAAACTAGTTTCTTCTAGGGCTTTTATTTTTACTTCACCCATATCATATATTTTACTTACATTTCTAAATTCTATATACGCCATATTTTACCACCATTTTCATTTTATCATATTTATATTAAAAAAGATGGATTAATTTCCATCTTTTTCAATTATTATTGCACTACCATCTAAGAAAACATAATATGAATCTTCATTTTCTTTTATATATCCACTATCATTATAAGCTTCAGCATTATTATTATATGGATTATAAGTATTAAAATTAAAATGAATAATATTATCTTCATAATTATATTTAATTAATAAATCTTTAATATTTTCATATGTTTTTACTACTTCATTTGAAAATTCTTTTTCATCATTAGGAAGATTTTCCGTATTAATTAATAATTTAATATCAATTAAAGTGTCTCCACTTTCTGTTACAGATATACTATCTATATCAATATATTCACTATTTATTTTATTTTTAAATTCATTTTTTCTTTCATTTTCATAATTAATTTGGTTATTAATTTCGTTATTACTTTGATTACTAATTAATACTCTTGAAAACCAAATAATAAAAAGAGAAACAATTATAACTAAAACTAATCCAATTTTTTTTATCATTTTTTTAGGTTCAAAATTATTTTTATCTTGCATATTTCCTACAATTGCTAAAATTATAATTGTAATTAAAATTGGTAATATAAACATTACTAAATACCACAAAAACATATGTGTATAATATATTATTCCTAAATTAAAAATTATCATTACTAATGTAGCAAAAGATAATGGGTAATATATTTTCCTATTTTCAATTTTATTTTTTATTAGTAAATAAATCATTAATATGTAACCTATTAAGACAGGCCAAACATATATGGCAATTTTATTTGCAATATCCAATGTTAGATTTGATGATCCTCCTTCATCACTTGGATATGCATCAGGATATTTATCTATTAAATTGCCTACAAATACTGGTAAAAAACAGCATATTAATATAGATATTATTATATGTATATTGTATAACTTTTTATTCTTTTTCATTTTATCCTCTCCTATTATATTAATTATACAACAAAAAAAAGTTTTTCTATATGATTATTTATCACTCATCATAAAAAATATAATCCACATAATAGTTATTATAATAATTTTTTTTGTCTTATCTATTTTATCTGATTTTACAATATAATAAGTTATCATTATTGGAAACAAAAATATCCATGCCATTACAAGCCAAAAAATATTTTTCTTTTTGTATTGTTTATTTTGATTTTCTCTTTGGGCTCTAATTCTACCCATTTCAAACTCATAGCCTTTTTGTTCCATATCATCTAATTTAATATGTTTTATTTCATCATCAACTTTAAAAGATGCATCACAATATTTACAAGTATATTCATTTAATTCTGGATTAATTTCTAATTTTGCATGGCAATTTTTACATTTTAATTCTACTAGTTTCAATTTAATAACCTCCTAAATAAATTATAGCATATATTTTTTGTTATAAAATAAGGTTTTTTCAAAAAAATGCTTGACATTACTTATGTATTAGTGTAAAATCTTATTTGTCAAGTGATTTGCGGGTGTAGTTCAATGGTAGAACTCTAGCCTTCCAAGCTAATAACGTGGGTTCGATTCCCATCACCCGCTCCATT
>CAJGDV010000075.1 GCA_904502155.1 uncultured Bacilli bacterium | reverse complement strand
TCACTACTATCACCACCTATTTTAAATTATATCAAAAAAAGACTAGATTTACTAGTCTTCGTCCATAGATAAAACTGATAAGAAAGCTTCTTGTGGAATTTCAACACTTCCTACCATTTTCATACGTTTTTTACCTTCTTTTTGTTTTTCTAATAATTTACGTTTACGAGAAACGTCCCCACCATAACATTTTGCAAGTACGTTTTTACGAACAGCTTTAATATCTGCTCTGGCAATAGCTTTAGTACCAATTACAGCTTGAATTGGAACTTCAAATTGTTGTCTTGGAATAAGTTTTCTCAAGTTTTCAACGATTGCTTTACCACGATTATATGCAAAATCTTTATGAACAATAACTGATAAAGCATCAACAACTTCTCCATTAAGTAAAATATCCATTTTAACAAGTTTACTACTTTTATAACCAATTAATTCATAATCGAAAGAAGCATAACCTTTTGTTGTTGATTTTAATTTATCAAAGAAATCATAAACTATTTCAGAAAGTGGAATTTCATAATGAATATTTACTCTTGTTTGATCTAAATATTCCATTGAAACATAATTACCACGTTTATTTTGACATAATTCCATAATAGGACCTATATATTCAGATGGAACAAAAATATTTGTTCTAATATAAGGTTCTTTAATATCATCGATTCTTTGTCTTTCTGGAAGTTTAACTGGTGAATCAACCATTACAACTGAACCGTCAGTTTGAGTTACTTCATACACAACTGAAGGAGAAGTAGCTATTAAATCAATTCCAAATTCACGTTCAATACGTTCTTCTATAATTTCCATATGTAAAAGACCTAAAAATCCACAACGAAATCCAAATCCTAATGCTTTAGATGTTTCTGGTAAATACTCAAGTGAAGCATCATTTAATTTAAGTTTATCTAAAGCTTCTCTTAAATCGGGATACTTATTTGATTCAAGTGGATATAATCCGCAGAATACCATTGGTTTCATAGGTTTATAACCAGGTAACGCTTCAAGACAAGGATTATTTGCAAGTGTTATTGTATCTCCAACTTTAACGTCCTCAATATTTTTAATACTAGCCACAACAATTCCTACTTCACCTGTTACTAATTCTTTTACTTTTTTCTCTTTTGGTGTGTGAACACACACTTCAACAACATCATATGAAGCACCTGTTGCCATCATTTTAATTTTATCACCAGGTTTTAATTTACCATTAATTATTCTTACTAATGCTACAATACCACGATATGGATCATAATAAGAATCAAAAATTAAAGCTTGTAATTTTTCTTCTTTTTTTCCAGTTGGTGCTGGTACTTTTTCAATTACAGTTTCAACTAACTCTTTAATACCAATACCATTTTTAGCACTTGTAAGTACTATTTCATCTTCTTCAAATCCTAAAGTATCCATTAATTCTTTTTTTACTTTTTCTGGATTAGCATTTGGAAGATCGATTTTATTAATTACAGGTATTATTGTTAAATCATTTTCAAGAGCTAAATAAAGATTTGCTAAGGTTTGTGCTTCAATACCTTGAGCAGCATCTACAACTAAAATAGCCCCTTCACAAGCAGCTAAGCTTCTTGAAACCTCATAAGTAAAATCGACATGTCCTGGAGTATCAATTAAATGAAGAACATAATCTTCACCTTTATAATTATAATTTAATTGAACAGTGTTTAATTTAATTGTAATTCCTCTTTCACGTTCAAGTTCCATACTATCTAATAATTGTTCTTGTCTTTCTCTTTCAGTTATAGCACCTGTTACTTCTAAAATACGATCTGCTATTGTACTTTTTCCATGATCAATATGTGCTATAATTGAAAAATTTCTAATATTTGATTGTTTCATTTAATCACCTTTTTCAAATTCATAAGTATTATAACATACTTTAAGTAAAATTTTAATATTTACTTTTTATTTTTATTAAGGTAAAATATTATCCAAGGAAGGCAAACCTTTTGCTCAGTTTTCAGGGTATTGTTTTCCAAACAAAAACAATATCTAAAAATAGATATTGTTTTCTTTTTCATAATTTAATGTTGTACTTTCACCATGTCCTGGATATATTATACAATCAGGATATTTTTTTATAATTTCAATTGATTTTTTCATTTCTCTCATATCACCTGTTGGAAGATCAGTTCTTCCGATTGTATCTTTAAATAGAAAGTCTCCAGTAAACATAACATTATCTTTTTTAAAATAATAAGTTTTTGAATCATTTGTATGTCCTTTTGTATCAATTACTTCAAAATGGAAAGGACCAATACGATGATTTCCTTCTTTTAAATCAAATACTTTTGCCTTTTTTTGTATATCTTTTAATGCACCAATATGATCTGGATGATGATGAGTTACTAATACACCTACTAATTCTTTACCTTTTAATTTAGCACTTATTTTCTTATATTCTGCTGCAGGATCAATAACAATACATTTATCATTTTTTGTTAATATATAACAATTGGTATCTAAAAAACCTAATACTAATGTATCAATTTTCATTATTTATACCTTTGCATTTCTTTTATGTTATTCATTTTTTCTTGTGGTGTCATATTACGATTGTTATTATTTTTAGATCCCTTATCCATATAATCTAATTTACGATTATCTTTAGCGCTTTTCATTTGTGCTCTGATATTTGCTAAACTTTGGCTACCACCATCATTATTAACCTTGCATAAATTTGTTGCTATTTTAGTCTCCCCTGTATTTATAAATGGATTTTTACTAAAATTCATAAATTAACCTCTTTTCATATTGTTAGGATTTAAAAAATTATTATTTCCTGCACTATTATTTCCATTACTATTTAAATTATTATTTATCATGTTGTTATTTAATTTAAAATCATCATTATTAACTTCCATTTTTTTATTGGTGTCAATAAAGTTTTTTGTAATCTTTCCCATTTGAGCTCCTACTGAGTTACCCCCTGGAGTATTAAAGTTTTTATTTTGAAACATCTAAATCACTTCCTAATAATTTTTTTATAGGTCCATATGTTTTTCGGTATCCATCAATTAATCCATATTCATTTAAAGCTTCAATATGTTTTTTTGTTGGATAACCCTTATGACTTTTAAAACCATACATTGGGTATTTTTTATCAAGTTCTATCATCATGTCATCTCTTGTAACTTTAGCTATGACACTAGCAGCTGCTATCGAAACACTTTTACTATCACCTTTAATAATTGATGTAGATGGTACATCTAAATCTGGTAAAGGCATAGCATCAACTAAAACATGTTCTAAGTTAATTTGTTTTCTAACTTCACTTATAGCAATCATCATTGCTTTTCTACTTGCTTCATAAATATTTATTTGATCGATTTCTTCAGGACTTACAATACCAAGTGCATATGCAACACAATTTTCTTTAATATATTTTGAAAACTGTTCACGTTTTTTTTCAGTTAATTTTTTTGAATCAGTAAGACCTTCTAAATAAAAACCTTTTGGAAGAACACAACAACATGCCACAACTGGGCCAATTAAAGGTCCTCTCCCTACTTCATCTACTCCACCTATATAATTTATACCATCATTATATAAGGCTTCTTCATAAGCATATAAATCCATTATTTTTCCCTATTTAAAATATCTCTACTAGCAACAAGTCCTGTTGCAGCGGCAACAACAATGTTTCCAGCTTTACCAGCACCATCACCAATAAAATAAATATTATGATTTTCAAGTTTAAAATTATTATCAGTTGTTATCTCATTACTAAAGAATTTTATTTCTGGTCCATATAATAAAGTTTCACCATTATTAACACCAGGAATAATTTTATCTAAAGTTTCTAAACCTTCTAAAATATTTTTAATAATTCGATGAGGTAGTACAAGTGCTAAATCACCTGCAACAACATCTTTTAAAGTTGGTTCAATAAAACCTTTATTAATTCTTGGCATAGTAGATCTTCTACCTTGTCTTAAATCACGTAATGATTGGATGATAGGTTTTCCACCACCTAAAGTATTCGCAATTTTAGCAATTGACTCACCATATTCACGAGTATTTGTAACTGGATAAGTTAAATTAACTTTAGAAATAAATGCGAAATTAGAATTATCAGATTTAGTTTCTTTTAAAGCATGTCCATTAACACAAATATAACCATTATAATTTTCTTTTGCCACAAATCCACCTGGATTAGTACAGAATGTTCTTATTTGATCATTATAAGTTGATGTCTTAATGAAAATAGTTGGATCATAAATAACATCTGTTATTTGTTTTAAAATTTCTTTTCTAACTTCAACTCTAACCCCTATTTCAATACTTTGTGAAGTATATGGTATTTCATATTTATCTGCTAATTCTTGTACCCATTTAGCACCTGTTCTACCTGGTGCTACTACAACATATTTACTATTAATTTTTTCTTCTTTTTTACCTTTTTTATATGTAACTTCATAAGAACCTTTAAGGTCATTAATATCAATTACATCAGTATTTTCTTTTATTTCTACTCCTTCTTTTTTTAAGAAGTTTGTAAAATTTTGAATATATGTAGGTAGCATATCACTTCCTAAATGTTTTTGTTTAATTATTAATAAATTAGCCCCTACTTTAGCAATTTGTTCTTTTATTTTTAACGCTTCATCCATATTAGTTGGATATATATCAGCATCCATTTCAAATTTGTTAAAAATTAGTTCTGTATCATCAATTAATTTATTAGCATCGCTAATACTCATATATTTAAATAAATCAGATTTACCTAATTTTGGAATAAAATTTAATTTTCCATCTGAAAATGTTCCAGCTCCACCATATCCTGATAATATTGCACATGGTTTACAATTGATACATTCTCCTTTTGTTTTATTCATAGGACATACTCTATTTTTAGCAAAACGTCCTTTATCTAAAATTACAATTTTTAAATCCTTATTTTTTGTTATAAGTTCATAAGCTGAAAATAAACCTGCTGGTCCGGCTCCAACTATTACTACATCATACATATGTTACCTCCTGTTGTATATTATTACATATTGATTATAGCATAACTTGTTTAACAAAAAAAGAAGAATTATCTTCTTCTAAATATTTTTCTCATTTTATTTTTTGATAATTCTTCTTTTACCCAGTTTGGAATTTCATTTTCATTAATTTCTATTTTTTCCATATTCTTAGAAATTGAAATTATTTCCTCATTTTTCTTAATATTTATATCAAATCCACCAATATAATTGTGTTCTTTTGTAAATAAAGCTTTATTACTATTAACAACATTCAATTTTATATTATTTGCAATTTTAATATTATTTATTTCATTAACTAATTGATTTTTAACAAACATATTTAAATATACTCTACCCGTTTGACCTAATAATAAATCACCTTTTTTAATATCACAATTATCACAATTAAAATTATATGAATATGTTTTATCATTAGTATATACAGTAACTAATAACATATTATTATTAAATTCATATTCAACTCTTATTTTATCGTCATCTAAAACATCTACTTGTTCATTAATATAATCAAAAGTATCTATATTATGTTCAACAACTTGATTTCTATCTATGTTTCCATAAAATTCAATATTTTTATTTATTTCATTAAATTTATTTTCATATATTTTTTTAATTTCTTTTATTGTATATGCCATATCTTTTTCCCCATTTCATGATAAGTATTTTATCATACATAGTTTTTTTGTCAAATTAAAAGAAGATAATTATCTTCTTTTAATATTCTTATAATCTTCGCCTAACATTTTAGTTTTTGTTTTAGCATTTTTAGCAAGTAATTCATTATAATTTACCACATAATCTTTTTTTTGTGCTATTTCATTTGATTGTTCAACATAATATTCACCTTTTGCAAGGCATTCTAATTGATCAATTAAATATTTATCCATATTTGTTGTTTTTAGATGATTTACTACATTATTTAATTGCCCCATCAGTAAGTTTTTCATTTCTAAAAATGTTTTTTTTGTTTTTTCTAATTCTTTGATCATATTATTATTCATAGCATAATCAAGTGGATCATTAACATCTTCATTTTCTTCTATTAATTCATCAATTTTTATTTCAAGTCCTATTATTGTTTTTCTTACTTTATCTAAATCATCGATATATGTTTTGATAAAATCTAAT
>CAJGDV010000074.1 GCA_904502155.1 uncultured Bacilli bacterium | reverse complement strand
TTTCAGAGAATTATTTTCTCTATATTTAAATTAGTAACGATTGCAAAGAGGATACACCTGTTCCCATCCCGAACACAGAAGTTAAGCTCTTTAACGCCGAAGATAGTGTAAGCGAAAATAGGAAGTTGCTAATTTTTTTTTGTATTTTTTTTAATAACATTGTATTCTTATAATGTTTTTTGATATAATTATTTTGGTGATATAAATGGAATATAAATATACAACAAGAAGTGAAATGGATACAGTGCAACTTGCACAAAATTTTGAATCAGAAAAATTTCCAAATATGATTATTTGTTTAAATGGTGATCTTGGAAGTGGTAAAACAATGTTTACAAAAGGATTTGCAAACGCACTTGGAATAAAAGAAACTATAACTTCACCAACATTTACAATTATTAAAGAATATGAAGATGGAGAAATGCCTTTATACCACATGGATGTTTATCGTTTAGATGGTGCATATGAAGGAATTGGTATTGAAGAATATTATAAGAAGAATGGTGTTGTTATTATCGAATGGGCAAATACAGTAAAAGATATTTTGCCAAAAGAAAGATTAGATATTAAATTTTCAGTAATAGATGAAAATAAACGTATTTTAACAATAGAACCACATGGACAAAAATACGAAGAATTATGTGAGGTTGTTTTATGATGAGTTTATTTATAGATACTTCAAACTTTAGATTAATAGTGGCTGTTGTAGATGAATTATCTAATAAAGTAATCAGTTATTATAATGAAAAATTATCTGGAGATTTATCTGTAAAAGTTTTTGATGTCATTCAAACATGCATTGAACAAGCTAATATAAAACCACGTGAAATTGAAAAACTTTATTGTGTTACCGGACCTGGTTCATTTACAGGTGTAAGAATTGGTGTAACAATATGTAAAACATTTGCATGGAGTTTAAATAAAAAAGTAATTCCAATTTCTAGCTTAGAAGTTCTATCATCAACTAATACAAATTATAAAACTATTGTTGGTGCAATAGATGCAAGAAGAGATTTTGTATATGCTGGTGTATATGATGAAAATTTAAATATAAAACATGCTGACAAATATATTTTAATTGAAGATTTAAAAGAATTATTAAAAAATGAAGATTATTGTGTTGTTAGTGATGATGAATTAAATGGATTTGAAAACATAGTAAATTCAAATATCGATGTATTAAAAATTATAAACAAACACAAAAATGATGAATCAGTAAATCCACATAAATTAAATCCAAATTATTTAAAAATTACTGAAGCAGAAGCAAATTTAAAAAAGAAAAATGATTAGTTATACTGAAGATATTAAAGTAATAAATTCGTTTTTACTTTTTTTTAATACATCAATAAAAGAAATAGATTGTTTCCAAAAATTTATGATATATAAAAAAGATAATAAAAACATAGGTTTTATTGATTTTTCTTTTATATATGATAGAATAGAAATCAATTATATTTATGTTGATTCAGACTATAGAAAACAGCAAATTGGTACTAAATTAATTGAAGAATTAATTTCATTTGCTAAAATAAATAACTGCATAAATATAACATTAGAAGTTAATGAAAATAACAACGTTGCTATAAACTTTTATGAAAAAAACGGATTTAAAAAATCTGCTATTAGAAATAATTATTATGGTAATGAAAATGGTATTTTAATGATAAGAGAGTTGATAAAATGAAAGATACATTTATACTAGCATTTGAATCTAGCTGTGATGAAACTAGTGTTTCTATTATAAGAAATGGTTGTGATGAAATTGCAACTGTCGTTTTATCTCAAATGGATATTCATGCTGAATATGGTGGGGTAGTTCCTGAAATTGCCAGCCGAAATCATGTTGAAAATATAACATTAGTTATTGAACAATGTTTAGAAAAAGCAAATATGACAATAGAAGAAATAGATGCTATTGCAATCACATATGGACCTGGTTTAATAGGATCATTATTAGTTGGTCTTCAAGCTGCTAAAACATTAGCATATATCTATAATAAACCTTTAGTTCCAGTACATCATATTGCTGGTCATATATATGCTAATAACCTTGTGAAACCAATGAAATTCCCATTAATGGCGCTTGTTGTTAGTGGAGGACATACAGAATTAGTTTATATGAAAGAAGATTATTCATTTAAAAAAATTGGTGGTACTCTTGATGATGCAGTTGGAGAAGCATATGATAAAGTTGCAAGAGTTATAAAAGTACCTTATCCTGGAGGTCCTATCATTGATAGATTAGCATATGAAGGAGAAGATACATATAATCTACCAATACCATTAAATGATGATTCATATAATTTTAGTTTTAGTGGTTTAAAAAGTGCAGTAATTAATCTACATCATAATGAAGAACAAAGAGGGAATGAAATTAATAAAGCTAATTTAGCATGCTCATTCCAAAATAGAGTATCAGATATTCTTGTTAAAAAAACTATGAAAGCAATGAAAGAATATAATGTTAAAAATTTAATTGTTGCTGGAGGAGTTGCTGCAAATAAAGGATTAAGATCTAAACTTGAAAAAGAATGTAAGAATAATGGCTATGAATTAACAATTCCATCTATAAAATATTGTACAGATAATGCTGCAATGATTGGAGCAGCTGGGTACTATGCATATAAATTAGGTAGAATTGCAGATTTAAATTTAAATTCAAAAGCAAATGATATTTTAAAATAAAAAAAATCAATTTATATTGATTTTTTTTATTTGCGTTCTTTTTTTTCAATTATTCTTTCAAATTTCATAATGTTTTTATCAGACCCAACTAAAATGATTTTGTCATTTTTGCTTAAAACACAGTCAGGTTTTATATCAGTAATTGTTCCTCTTTCATTTTCTATTGCAATAATAGTTAATGAAAAATCTTTTCTTATATTACAATTTTCAATAGTTTTTCCTATTAGATAATCAGGTAATTTAAATTCTGTTATTGTAATATTTCCATTTAATCTTATGAATTCAAGAGATTTTGAACTTATAAGTTTATTAGCAACTCTAAATGCCATGTCTTTTTCCGGATAAATAACTTCAGCACCAAGTTTTTCTAATATAGAACCATGTTCATCTGACGTAGCTTTAGCAATAACTCTAGGAATACCCATATTAATAACATTTAAAGTAGTTAATATACTAATATCTAATTCTTTTGAAACACCAACAATAACAGTTTTACAATTTTGTATTCCTGTTTCTTCTAATGTTTCTTTATCAATACTACTCACAATAAAAGCTTCATCAACTAAATGCTTGATTTGTCTTATTTTGTTTTCATCTTTATCAATAACCATAACTTCTTTACCAGCTTCAGCTAATGCAGTAGCTAAGTTAAAGCCAAATCTACCAAGTCCAATAATACCATACTCAATTATAGATTTTTGTGTTCTCATAAAGCCCTCCTTATCCTATAATAATATTTTCTTTAGGATATATAATATTTTTCTTATTTTTCTTAGTCCATACTGATAATAATGTTAATGGTCCTACACGACCTATAAACATTGTAATCATAAGAATTAATTTACTAATTGATGATAAAATAGGTGTAATACCTAATGATGAGCCAACAGTTGCAAATGCACTTACAGATTCAAATAGTAATTTTGATAAATCTATATTAGGTTCAAAAACACATAAAAGTGTAGTAGAACATGCAACAACCGTAGTAGCTAAAAATAATACAATAAATGATCTATTAATAATTTCAGGAGTAATTAATCTTTTAAAGCTAAAACAATGATCATTTACACATGTTGAATATGTACCTTTTAATAATGTATAAAGAGTTGTTGTTTTAATACCACCACCAGTTGAACTTGGTGATGCACCAATAAACATTAATATAGTTATAAATAATAAACCAAAACGATTAAATACATCAAATGGATATGTTACAAAGCCTGCAGTTCTTGCTGATACACTTGCAAAAAATGCTCCAAGCCATGTAATATTTTGAGTAAGTTTTAGTATAATAGTACCACCAAAAATTAAGATTAGTGTTGTTTTTATAACTATTTTAGAATGTAATGTTAGTTTTTTAAAATTCTTTTTTTCTAAAACATCTTTAATTACTAAAAAACCAATACCTCCTAAAATGATAAGAAAGGAAGTAACTAAGTTTATAATAACATCATCCTTAAAAATAAATAAACTATTATAATTACCAATTAAATCAAATCCAGCATTATTAAAAGCTGAGATTGAGTGAAATATACTAATTAATAAAGCTTTTTTTATAGAAAAATATTTTAAATATGCAAAAAAAGAAATTATAGCACCAACTAACTCAATAATAAAAGTAAATTTAAAGATTGATAATATAAATTTAACTATTCCTTTTACAGAATCAAGATTAAATGAATCTTTGATTAAAACTCTTTCTTTGATTCCTATTTTTTGACCTGCTAATAGAATAATACTTACACCAGCACAAACTACACCTAGGCCACCAATTTGTATTAATAATGCCATTATAAAAATACCAAATAGGTTAAAAGTATTTGCTACATCCACTGTAGATAGTCCTGTAACACAAATACAACTTACTGTAATAAAATAAGAATCTATTAAGCTTACATCAACACCTTCTTGATGAGATATAGGTAGCCATAGAATAAATCCTCCTATTAAAATAGTAATTAAGAAACCAATTACAATAATTTTACATGGATCAAATTTTCTTAATATTTGCATAATACCTCCTTGCTTAAAAGATTATATCATATTTATTAAAAATAAAAAAATTCATAAATTACTTTATAAATTTTTTATTTCATATGCTAAAATTTGAATTAAACCAATGGCAGCAAACATAGCATATAAATCATTATCTTCATTAATATATATGCCATTTTCTATACAATTATAAATGTCCCCTTTATTAGTAATAACATATATATTGCAGTTATTTTTTTTGAATTTTTCTAAAGCTGATGTTATATTCTTATATGTAAATTTATCAATTCCAAATAAAATAATATTTTTGTTTTTAAGTTCAATATTATCAAGCAATATATTATCAAGATTGAAATTATTAAAATTCTTATTTGATAATCTTAAATTTAATAATGAAAATTCTTCAGCAATAGAAGATGTATAACCATATGATAAAACTATGGTGTCATCAGTAAATGTTTGTATATCTTTTCTGATTTCATCTTCATAATTTAAACTTTCACTTATATTTTCAATAATTCTATTTTCTTCAATATCTAGTTCAGGATAACTTGTTAATTCATAAACAAGTTTTATAATGATATATATTGAAGTAGGAAATGTATTACTAATCATTTTATAGTTTGTGCTTGTATTACAATTATAAAGATCATATTTAGATTCTATAGCTACTGGAGATGATTCATCATTAGTTATAGATAAGGTTAAAGCACCAGCATTGTTTAATTTATTTAAAATATTTTTAATGTTATCATCATATCCAGAAGATGAAAAGGCAATTGCAAGTGTTTTATTCATAATCATATTACTATCATATTCTAAATATACAGAAGGTGAAGCAATTGAAACAGGAACTTTATAATATATTTCAATTAAATATTTAGCAAATCTTGCAACATTATAGTCAGAATCATATCCAATTAAAATAATATTATTTGGTGAATAAGCCTTGATAGTTCTAGCAATTAATGGTATCAACTCTTTATTTTTTTCATAGCATGAATTTATATTTTCTATCTGAATATTTAAATTCTTTTTCATATTATTCATATTAACACTCCTATTCTAGATATAGAATAACATAAGTTAATATAATTTTCAAATATTTTTGATTATCTTTTTTTCGACATATAATAGTATATAATATAATATAGTAGAAATTATTGATAATATTAATATACTTGACATTACTAAATTTAAATTAAATATTTGTGAACCATATACTATTAAAAAACCTAAACCTTCTTTTGATACAAGCATTTCACCCATAATAACTCCAACAAGTGACATACTGATATTAATTTTAAGGGAACTTATAATAGTCTTATAATTATATGGTAAAATTAAATACATGAATATTTGTAATTTATTACTTCCAAACGATTTTAAAAGTTTTATCATATGAGTATTTGTATTATTAAAAGATTGTAATACAGTTATTATCGTTGTAAAT
>CAJGDV010000073.1 GCA_904502155.1 uncultured Bacilli bacterium | reverse complement strand
TAAACTCAATTTATACTAATAAAGATATATATTTAAGAGAATTAATCTCAAATGCTAGTGATGCTCTTGATAAATTATATTATCAATCATTAACAGCAAAAGATATTAAAATAGATAAAACAAAATTAGGAATCAATATTGAACTTGATGATGAAAATAGAGCAATTATCATCCAAGATAATGGTATTGGTATGAGTGAACAAGAACTAGAAACAAATTTAGGAACAATTGCCAAAAGTGGTTCATTATCATTTAAAGAAGAAAATCAAGATCAAACTGATGTAGATATTATTGGTCAATTTGGTGTAGGTTTTTATTCTTCATTTATGGTTGCTAAACAAGTTGATGTTTACAGTAAAAAAATAAATCAAGAAGAATCTTATTTATGGAGTAGTAAAGGTGTTGACGGTTATACATTAGATAAAGCAAATGTAAACTTTGATAATGGGACTAAAATAGTAATATATTTAAAAGATAACACTGAAGATGACAACTATGATGAATATTTAACAGAACATAAAATTAAAGGACTTATAAAAAAATATTCAGATTATATTAAATATCCTATAAAAATGGAAATTGAAAACACTGCAAAAATTGATGGTAAAGATGAATATGAAACTATAAAAGAAATTGAAACACTTAATAGTATGGTTCCATTATGGAAAAAAGATAAAGATAAAATTACTGAAGATGAATATAATAATTTCTATTCAGATAAATTTTATGATTATCAACCTCCTATGAAAGTTATGCACTTTTCAATTGAAGGGTTAACAAGTTATAAAAGTATTTTATATGTTCCAAGTCATACACCATATGATTTTTATACTAAAGAGTACAAAAAAGGATTACAATTATATACTAATGGCGTTCTTATAATGGAAAAATGTGAAGAATTATTACCAGATTATTTTAGCTTTGTACGTGGTGTTGTTGATACTGAAGATTTATCTTTAAACATTTCTCGTGAAATGCTTCAACAAGATAAAAAACTTAAACAAATTGCTAAAAGTATTGAAAAGAAATTAATTAAAGAATTTAAAACATTAATGGAAGAAGATTTTGAAAAATATAAAGAATTCTTCAAAAATTTTGGTCCATCTATAAAATTTGGTACTTATAATAATTATGGAATAGACAAAGATAAATTAAAAGATCTACTTATATTTTACTCTTCAAAAAAAGAAGATTATTTGACACTTGAAGAATACGTTAATAATCTTAAAGAAGATCAAAAAGAAATTTTTTATGTTTGTGCTGAAAATGTTGAAAAAGCAAAAAAACTTCCAGTAGTAGAAAAAGTTCTTGATAAAGGATATGAAGTTTTATATTTAGTAGATGCTATAGACGAATTTGTATTCCAAATTTTAGGAAATTACAATGATAAAACATTTGTTAATATTGCAAGTAAAAATTTTGATATTGACACAAAAGAAGAAAAAGAACATATTGAAAAAGTAAATGAAGACAATAAAGATATTCTTACATTAATGAAAGAAACATTAAAAGAAGAATTATCAAATGTTAGATTCACAAACAATCTTAAATCACACCCAGTATGTTTAACTACAGAAGGTGATGTTTCAATAGAAATGGAAAAAGTATTAAACGCTATGCCAACAGAAGAAAAAGTAAAAGCTAATATTGTACTTGAAATAAATGAAAATCATAAAATTGCTGAAAAAATCAAAGTATTATATGAAAGTGATAAAGAACAATTAAAAAATTATACTAAATTGTTATATGCTCATGCTAGATTAATTGAAGGCCTTAATGTTGAAGATCCAACTGAAATAACTAATATTTTATGTGACATATTATCAAAATAAACTACAATAATTTGTAGTTTATTTTCTTAATGTGAAAGTAATATTTTTGTGAGATTTACTAAATTAAACAGTTATTTATCCTCTAAATATGTATATCATGATATAATTATTTAAAGGTGATTAAAATGTTTGAAGTTATAATTATTGGAGCAGGTCCAGCAGGTCTTATGGCTGGCATAATGTCAGAAAAAAAGACATTAATTATTGAAAAAAATGACATTGCAGGAAAAAAATTATTAATTACAGGTGGCGGAAGATGTAATGTCACAAATAATAAGGAAAATAGAGAGTTTTTAAACCAAATAGAGCATAATAAAAAATATTTATATAGTACTATAAACAATTTTGGACCAAAAGAAATTATTAATTTTTTTGAGACTCATAATGTAAGTTTAAAAGAAGAAGAAGATGGAAAAATGTTTCCAAAAGCAAACAAAAGTTTTGTAATTAAAGAGGCATTATTAAATGCTTATAAAGGAAAAATTAATTACAATGAAGATGTTGAAAAAATAATTAAAGAAAATGATTATTATATTGTTATAACAAATAAAAATGAATATAAGACACAAAAATTAGTAATAGCAACTGGTGGTTCAAGTTATAAAATAACAGGATCAACAGGTGATAATTTAAAATTTGCAAAAATGTTAAAACAACCAGTAACAGAAATTTATCCTGCTGAAATAGGAGTTAAATTAGAAAAACCAACTGATATACCAGGTCAAAGCATTGACAATGTCATAGTTAAAGTAGGAAAACGAAAAAAAGAAGGAAATTTATTATATACACATACTGGTTTAAGTGGTTCAAGTGTCATGCTTATAAGTGAGTATATTTTTAAAGATAAAATTAATGAAATTGAAATAGATTTATTACCAAAATATAATGAAGAAGAAATAAAAAATATTCTTAATAATTATGATCGTAATAAGGAAGTACATACTTTTTTAGAACAATACTTTTCAAAAAGATTTTCTGAATATTTACTAAATTATATAAATTTAGAAAAAAACATAAAAATAAAACAATTAAATCACAAAGAATTAAATAAACTAGTTGAAACAATAAAACATATAAAATATAATGTAAAAAATAATGAAAAAATAGATTTAGCATATGTTACTGCTGGAGGAATAGATTTAAAATATATAAATACAAAAACATTTGAGTCAACAATAAATAAAAATTTATATTTTGTTGGAGAAGCATTAGATATTCATGGACCTATTGGTGGTTATAATATTACATTAGCACTTTCAACAGGATATAGTGCAGGAGTTAGTTTATGAGAAAAATAATGTCTATAAATCATAAGTTTTTTAATGTTTCACCTACTGAACTAGTTTTAATGTCAAAAAATAAAATTGATGGATTTGAAATTTATCTTCGCAATAAAACTGAATATCAATATTTAAATGAACTAGCAAAATTATGTAAAAAAGAAAATCTTTATTTACAAATTCATGGAAATATTGAAGATAATAATTTTGAAGAATTTTTAGATGCTATCGGACATGTCGCTGATATTTTAGAATATACAGTAGACATCGTTTTTCATTCAAAAATTTGTTTGGATATAACAAAAAGTATAGAATCTACTATAAAAATATTTGAAAAAATATTTGAATATATTGAAAAAAACAAACTAAATATTATTATAAGTATTGAAAATTTAAATTCATTTGGAAAAATAAAAAGATTAAATAAAGAAGAAATTATTCCTATTTTAAAAAAATTTGATCAGTTAAAATTTACCTATGATATAGGTCATGAATTAATTGAAAAAGGAAATATTGTTGATTTAGATGATATTTGCATAAAAAGATTATCTAATACACATATACACACATATAAAGGCAAATTAGATCATTATTTTATATATGATAATGACAAACATATTGATGAAATTAAAATAGCTTTTAAGTATTTAAAAGAAATTAAATATGATGGTAGTTATGTTTTTGAATATGATTTATACAAATCAAAAGGAAAAAATGATAAAGAAAAAATAGAATATTTTATTACAATGATAGGAGAAATAGAATGTTAGAAGATTTAAAAAATAAAGCTAAAGAGATGAAAAAAATAATCGAAAATAAAGAAGATTTAAAGAAAAAAGCAAAAGATGTTTGGAATAAATCTAATGAAATATTTAATGAAACAAGTAATATTATAAAAGAAAAAACAGATCAAGCAATTACAATGTATCAAGAATATCAAGATAGAGAAAGAGAAACAATTCCTCAAAATCTAGCTACAAAAATAGATAGAGAAATTAAAGAAAAACATAATAATAATTGTTTAAGAGGAGATTTTATACCTGGAAAGGTTACTATTTTTGAAACAAAAGTAGGTGGATTTCCTTATTTACCAAAAGATATGATGTTTCCAAAAGATAAAAATGGTGTTGATATGAGATTACTAGTGCAAATTAAATGTGATGATCTAGAATATCTAGAAGGATTTCCAGGTACAGGTATGCTACAAATTTTCACATCTAAATCTTTTAATTTCGGATCTAATCCAGAAAATCCATTTGATAATAGTAATTTCAAAATAATTTATCATCAAGAAATTGATAAAACTATAAGACTTGATGATTTGTATAAAAAAACGTTATTAAATGAATTAGAAGATTATCCAATAAGAATGGAATGTCCTTTATATTTTACTAGAACAATTGATACTATAAGTATATTTGATTTTAATTATTTAAAAGAGTTTAAAAGTATTTTAGGAACTTATAATAATTATAAAGATTTTACACTTGAAGAAATTAAACCTTTAATTTCTAATACAGAATCAAAATTTAATAAGGTTGGTGGGAATCCAAATTTTATTAATGAAGATATTAGAAAAGATGAATATAAATTAGATACATTATTATTTCAATTACAAAATGATAACAATATTGTTAATATAGGCAAGAATTGTTTAATCAAGTTTTATATAAATTCAGATGATTTAAAAAATTTAAATTTCGATAAAGTTTTCTATCACATTGAATATGTATAATATTGACAAAAAAAATAAATAGTATATAATTATAAGTGAACTTTTATCAAGAGTGAGGGAGAGAATTAGCTCTATGAACTCACACCAACCTGCATAAGTAAGGTGGTAATGCTAATAACGATAAGAAAGATGTTTAAATAAGCGCGCAAAACTCTTTCTTAAGAGTTTTTTTCTTTTGATAAAAGGCAAGAGAGGAGTTTTGTATGAAAAAATATTTTACAAGTGAATCAGTTACTGAAGGACATCCAGATAAAATTTGTGATAAAATTGCAGATAAAATTTTAGACACAGCTTTAGAAACTGACAAAAATAGCAAAATGGCTGTAGAAGCAACAATAAAAGATGATTTAATCTTAATATATGGAGAAGCAAAAACAAACGCTAAAATTGATTATAAACAAATTGCAAAAGATGTAATTAAAGATATTGGATATGAAGAAGAATTTGAAATTATTACTAAAATTAGTAATCAATCACAAGAAATTAATAATGCTGTAGAAGGTGAAGAAACTAAGGCAGGCGACCAAGGAATAATGTTTGGTTATGCTACTAATGAAACAGAAGAATTAATGCCACTTGCAATTATTTTAGCTAATAAATTAGCAAAACAACTAACATATGTTAGAAAAAATGATAAAAATTCACCACTTAAACCAGATGGAAAAACACAAGTAACATTAGAGTATGAAAATAATAAAGTAAAAAGAATAGATACTATAATAGTTTCAAGTCAACATATAAAAGATATTACACAAGAAAACTTAAAAAAATATATAATTGAAAATGTAATTAATAAAGTAATACCAAACAATTTAATAGATGATGAAACAAAAATTTTAATTAATACTAGTGGTTCTTTTGTTATTGGTGGACCTTTTGGTGATTCTGGAACGACAGGAAGAAAAATTATTGTTGATACTTATGGTGGTGCTGCAAGAATTGGTGGTGGATGTTTAAGTAGTAAAGATCCTTCAAAAGTTGATAGATCTGCAGCTTATTATGCTAGATATGTAGCAAAAAATATTGTTGCACATCAATTAGCAGAAAGATGTGAAATTCAAGTTTCATATGCAATCGGCAAAGCAGAACCAATTTCTATCTTAATTGATACTTTTAATACTGAAAAAGTTTCATTAGATAAAATTTATGATTTTGTGAATAGTAAATTTAGTTTTTCTGTTCCTAATATAATTAAAGAATTAGATTTATTAAATGTTAAATATTATGATGTTGCTGCCTATGGGCATTTTGGAAGAAACGAGTTAAATCTTCCATGGGAAAAAATAGTTGCTTAACTATTTTTTTTTATAAATAAATGTTATAATTAAAATGGTGGTAGTGTGACTAATAAAGAATATATAG
>CAJGDV010000072.1 GCA_904502155.1 uncultured Bacilli bacterium | reverse complement strand
TAGTCTTATTAGCATGTAAAAATAATATTAATAGTTTAGAATATGCTTCTGAAAGACTTAAAAATGATCGTGAATTTATTATAAATACAGCAATAAAATTAAAAACTGATAAAGTTGTTTATTTCGCATCATCATCATTAATACATAATAAACAATTTAATATAGATATAATTAAAAAAATAGGATTTAATTTATATTTTGTTTTTGATGAATTTAAAGATGATATTGATGTTGTAGAAGCAGCTGTTAAAAATGATATACGAAATTTTGAACATGCATCTGAAAGGCTTAAAGAAAATGAAATAATTATTTTAGATTTAACAAAAAAATATGGACCAGTACTTAGATATGCTAGTAACAAATTATTAAATAATCCTAATTTTATGTTGAAAGCTATAAGTTTATATAATGGTTCTATTAAATATATTGGTAAAGAATTAAGAACTAATGATAGCTTTATTGATGAAGTTATAAATATAGATAAATGGAATAAAGAATATTTTAAAAGGGGACACTATGAAAGAGAAATTAAAAAAACTTAAAAACAAATTATTAAAAAATAATGAAATGATTGAAACAAAAAAATGGATTGTTGATCAAATAAATGAACCATGGTCAGATGAAATGTTAAAAGAAAAGACAGAAGAAGTAAATTTTATAGCATCTTTTGGTCCTTCTAACAAGAAAGTAGAAATTACAGAAGAATCTTATAAGTATGATTTATTAAGACAATATGCTGATTTTTTTACTGAAGAAGAAAGACAAGAATTAAGAAATAAAATAGCTGGTATTAATTTAAAATCAAAATAGATTGACTTTTATAAAAGAGAGTGCTATTTTAGTTGTACGGGAGGTAATTTTAATGAATATTAAAGAAAAAATTAAAAACTATAAAGAACAAAAAAGACTTTTAACAGATGCTCAAAAACAATTAGTTATTGATATGATTTATAAAAAATGGACTGCTGAAGAAGTTGAACTTTATAATATGTATTATAATATTCCTGCTGTTCCATATGGTTTTATTATGATGAATGAACAACAAATTAAACTTACTTATTTAAGATTTAATAAAAGTTTATTTAGTCAAGCAGAAGTTGCTGAATTACTTGATGTTATATTTAATACTAATGTCAAAGATGCAAAAAGAACAAAATAATGTTCTTTTTTAATTTGACAATAAATTGATATTTTGTTAAAGTATTTAATTAATAAAAGGGGGGATATCGTATGAAAATATATTTGATAGTTTTTACAGTTATATTTATAATATCTAGAATTTTTAGTATGATTTTAGATCGTAAATTTAAAAGAAATATTAATCATACATATTATGGCTCTAGATCTAGTAAAAAAAGATTAATTAAGCGTTTTAATAAAAAACTAAAATTAGAACAAAAGTACCAAGATAAAAGACAAGAAAAGCATAATAAAAAAATAATGAAGATGGAGCAAAAAAATGAAAAAATTAGAGCAAGAAGAGATAAAAGCAAGATTAGAAAAATACTTAAATTTATATGGAAATAAGTATCCAGGAATGATTGAATTATATATTAGAAGACTTATAAATGAAGTTCCAATTAGTGATGTTATGAGACAAGTTTATCATGCTCTTGATTTATATGATTTAAATGAAAACCCTTTCATCGCCTTTGCTGATTTAGTTGAAAATAAATTTGGTTTAGAACATAATATTTGTGAAGTTGGTTGTGGTTGCTATCCTGCATTAGCAGATGTTATTTCTAAAAGACAAGAAAAGGGGACTATAACAGGTTATGATCCATATTTAGTTTTAACAGAATTAGGTAAAATTAAATTATATAAAAAAAATTTTGAGAATTTAGAAAACTATGATTTAATTATTGGTATGGCCCCTTGTAATGCTACAATTCCAATGATACAAGATAGTTTATTATATGATAAAAATATGATTATATCACCATGTGATTGTGCTCATTTTCCTGAGTGGTATGATCCAGGACTTGATTATATTAATGAATGGTATAATTATGTTTATGATATAATGAAATATAATTCTAAAACCGGTAAAATTGAAGTCGATTATTTGGATGCTAAAACAAATTACGAATTTCCAATATACACATATAAGAAATAAAATAATATTATTTCTTTTTTTATGATATAATTTATTATAGGTGATAGTATGAAGTATAAGTTATATCAAAATATCTGTTTTGTATTCACTTTAGGTTCTTTTATTTTCTTTTTATATCACTTTATAAAGGGAGAAAATTATTTAATAGACATTATAGTTATGGCAATAAGTTTTATTGCTATAGGCGTATTCTCATTCTTGAATTCTAATGATATTGATAATAATAGAAAAGAAAATATTTCAAAGGAAGAAGAAAAACTTAAAGAACAAGCATTAATTAATATTGAAAAAGAAATATTAAACATGGGAAAACAAAACACTATAACATATTTAGAAAAAAATGATATGCTAGAAAAAGAAATGGATAACTTAAGAGGAAAACTAAAATAAACCTATAAAGTTGAATCTAAAAAATAGATTTAACTTTATAGGTTTTTTATGATATAATAAGCGCACTTAAGGAGCTGATTATATGAAAAAAAATAAAATCGTTATAATTTTTATTACAATTTTAATAATTTTAGCCATAATATTTTTAGTTTTTTTAGGATATTCATATTTCAAAAATCAAAAAATAAATCGTGATATTGAATCATTTATTGGAGAATATGAATTAATAACAAATAATTATGATAAATATGAAATGAATATTTTAGCTAAAGAAAAAATACTAATAACACATGATAATATAACACACTATAAAAAAGATATGATTAGTTTAGCAACTTTTAATATTATTGGTAAAAATAAAATCTTAGTATATTTTAATGGTGTAGCTGAAAATATAGAAGAAGATAAAATAGATGAATTTAGTTTTAAAAAAATATGTTTTAAATTAAAAGGTGATAGTTTAAAACAAATAAAATGTCCTAATGATGTGAATGGACAATATGTCGATACAGATGATAAAAACTTTAATATAAAATACAAAAAAAACAACTAATTTTTAGTTGCTTTTTTTCATTTTATATCTTGTTTCTGTTTCATCGATAATTTCAAATCCAATTTTTTTATAAAGTGAAATTGCTTTTGTATTATTTTTATAAACCCATAAATATATATTTTCATGTTTTACGCTATTAATTAATTCTGTACCTATACCTTTATTTCTATATTCATCATATAAATATATTTCATCAATTAATAGTCCATCTTCAAAATTTCTTACAATAAAAATTCCTGCGATGGCATCATTTATAATAATAATCTTAGAATCAGATAAGAATTCTTTTGCTGTCATATCAACATATTCTTTGATTCTATCAATATCTTCTTCACCAAATTCACTAGAACACGAAAAAATGTTTTCTAATTTTATATCTTTTATAAGTTCTATATTATTAATATTTGCATCTACTAGTGTAAACATAAAATCACCTGAAAAATATTATATCATAAAATATTAATTAATTTTACTTAAATTTTGGATGGCATCTTTAATAAAAAATAGAACATTACTTGGATTTGATTCATCAATTAAAGTTTTATATTCAATTTTAATTTTCTCAACGTTGTCATAGTAGTATAGTTTATCTTTTTTTCTTTTTACAATTTTATTGCTTTTTCGATATAATTCACTAACTTTTTTCTTGAACTCTTCATTGTCAATATTATTATCTAAATTGAATTCATTTTCTTTATATTTATTAAATAAATATTTAAATCCATAAAATACAACATCTAAATTAATAATATTATTTTTATATAAGAATTCGTTTTCATAGTATGTTGTCATTTCTTTCATTTCATCATCATAAATATTGTTATTAGTAGTTTCTATAATTTTTTCCATATATTCAAGTTTGGAATCATCAATATTTGATTTCATAAGTTCGTTAACTATTGAATCTAATTTATTTAAATTACTAATATAATTAAATCCAATCATTAGTTTTATTTCATCTTCATCACTATTTTGAAATAAAGCTTTTTTTTGCTTCATACATCTATAAGCTTCGATCTTGTCTAAAATTAAAAGAATAATAAAGGCTATGCTAAAGACGATTAAAAATAATATAAATATATTTTTCATATCATTACTCCTTTACATAAGACATTTTCTATTATATCAAAAAAAAAGCAAAAAAAAACAAAAAATTAAATAAAAAAGATTTAGTAACCTAAATCTTTTAAAATTTCATCAATATCTTCTTTATAACTTCCATCTACAGTTAAATATATTAAAGTATTATCTTTACGACTAATAACATAATACATATCATCTGTAATTAAAGTATATTTAGAATGATTATCTTTTGAAACTGATTCTTCTTTGTCGTCATCTTTTTTATTTTCTCTAAATAATGTTCTGTTGGCTTGAAATGAATTTTTAGCATAGTCTTCACTTTTAAATTCTAAGAATTCTATTTGATAAGATGCCTTGTCATTAAGTGCTATAAGAGCTGATGTTACAAGTTCACTGCTATATTGTTTATAAACATCATGAATAGAATATCCTTTTTTCTCCATATATGACTTGAAATTTTCACCATCCATATTTTTCTTTTTATTACAACCTGTAAGTAATATTAAAACTGAAAACATTAATAATAAAAACTTTTTCATTAAATCACCCAATCTCCTATAATTATAGTTTAACAAAAAAAAATATTTTTTGCAATAAATTTATGTGCTATAATATGAAATGGAAATTGGAGGTAAGAAAATGAAAAGAACAAATTATTTATCTTGGGAAGAATACTTTATGGGTATTGCAAGATTAACAGCAATGAGAAGTAAAGACCCTTCTACACAAGTAGGTGCTTGTATCGTTGATAATGAAAATAGAATTTTATCTGTAGGTTATAATGGTGCTCCAAATGGATTTGAAGACGAAGATTTTCCTTGGGATAGAGAAGGAGAACCTTTAAATACTAAATATTTATATGTTTGTCATGCTGAAATGAATGCTATTTCAAATTTTAGAGGAAGTAGAAAAGACTTAAAAGATGCAACTATATACGTTGATTTATTTCCATGCAATGAATGTGCTAAGCATATAATACAATCAGGTATTAAACATATTGTTTATTTATCTGACAAATATGCTCATACAGATGGCACAATAGCAAGTAAAAAAATGTTTGACAAATGTGGTGTAACATATAAAAAACTTGAAGTTAATGAAAATAAAGAAATAAAAATAGACTTACAATAGTCTTTTTTATTATAAAAAAAAATGATAAAATATAAATAGGTGATAAGAATGAAAAAAGGGTTTACACTAATTGAATTATTAGTAATTGTAACAATTATGGGAATGCTAGCAACTTTATTAATTCCTAATGTTATAGAAATTGTAGAAAGATCAGAAAAGAAAACATTTTTAGAAGATGGTAAAGCTATTATAAGGGCAAGTGAAAATTATATTAATCAAAATATTGATTCATTTCAGGAAGGTAATTGTTTCGATATAATAGGTAGTGATTTAGAAATCACTTTATCAGAAAATATTCAATCCGGGCAAGTATGTTATATAAATTCAAAACCATATTTAAAACATTTATCTAATGGTGAAAAATGTATAAGTGGTTCAGATAGTAATTTAGAAACATATAAATGTGGTGATAAAGCAGTAATTTTCTTTGATGGTTCTTTGCTTGGAAAAAGTAATACACCATATATTAGTATTCCACATTTTGCTATTCTAGTAGAAAAAAATAGAGTTATAAACTTAGATTTATATCATCATTTATATACTAAATATGATGGAGAAGATGGTAAATATACTTATAATTTCTGGGTAGATTATAATCTTCAACATGTTGCAACAAAATGGATTGATGAAAATTCTAATGAAGTTACTGATATTGTACAAGGTGTTTCTACCGATAAAGTATATAGAGTTAGTGAAATGCTTAAAATTAGCGATGCTAAACCAACATATTATGGTTTAAGAAGTGGAGATTATGAAATTTCAATAGCAAGTGATAGTTCTTTAGAATTTGGATACAATAGTTTAGTATCTTCTAATAATTATGCCGCTATTACTAAAAATGGTATATGGACAATTAAAAATTATGGTGATTTTTATAAATTTTTTACTTATGATTCAGCATCTTTATCATTAGATTCTTCTGGCGGTGATCAAACACCTAATGCTATAGT
>CAJGDV010000071.1 GCA_904502155.1 uncultured Bacilli bacterium | reverse complement strand
ATGAGAAAACTTGGAATTAATTCATTAGCCGTTTTAAGAGAACCTTCATTAGGTCCAGTATTTGGAATTAAAGGTGGAGCTACTGGTGGAGGTTATGCACAAGTACTTCCAATGGATGATATAAACCTACATTTTAATGGTGATTTCCATGCTATTACAAGTTGTAATAATTTATTATCATCAATTATTGATAATCATATATTCCATGGGAATGAACTTAATATTGATCCAGAAAGAGTTATTTTTACAAGATGCTTAGATGTTAATGATAGAATACTAAGAAATGTAAATTTAAGTAATCGTCAAGAACATTTTAGTATTACTGCTGCAAGTGAAATTATGGCTATTTTTTGCTTAGCTAATTCATTAATGGATTTAAAAGAAAAATTAGGAAATATTTTAGTAGCATACACATTTGATAATAAACCAGTTTATGCTCGTGATTTAAAATGTGTTGATGCTATGACAATATTACTTAAGGATGCTATAAAACCTAATTTAGTACAAACTTTATATCATAATCCAGTTATTATTCATGGTGGTCCATTTGCTAATATAGCACATGGCTGTAATTCAATAATTGCAACCAAATTAGGACTTACATTAGCAGATTATGTTATAACTGAAGCAGGTTTTGGAGCTGATTTAGGGGCTGAAAAATTCTTAGATATAAAATGTAGAAACAATATTAAACCAAACTGTATTGTTGTTAATTTCACAATTAAAGCATTAAAATATAATGGTGGTGTACATAAAGATGAAGTTACTAAACCAAATATGGATGCTCTTAAAAAAGGTATTGTTAATTTAGAAAGACATATTGAAAATATGCAAAAATATACTAAAAATATTGTTGTATGTTTAAATAAATTTAATACTGATGTAGAAGAAGAAATTAATTTTGTTAAAGAATTTGCTTTATCTTTAGGAGCAAAAATGGGAATATGTGATTCTTTTAGCAAAGGTGAAGATGGTTCTTTAGAACTTGCTAAATTAATTAAAGATGTATGTGATAACAATAAATGTGATTTTAAACCACTTTATAAACTTAATACTCCACTTGAAAATAAAATTAAAAAAATAATTAAAGAAATATATAGAGCTGGGAAAGTAACATTTACTGATAATGCTAAAAAAGAAATAGAAAATATTAAAAATAATGGGTTTAATGACTTACCTATTTGTATTGCAAAAACGCAATATTCATTTTCTAATGATCCTAAGTTACTTGGAGCGCCAGAAGGATTTAATATTGTAATTGATAGATTAAAATTACAAAGTGGTGCTGGCTTTGTTGTAGTATATCTAGGAGATATTATGGTTATGCCAGGACTTTCTAAAGTTCCTAATGCTGTTAACATGTATATAGATGAAGAAAAAATTGAAGGAATATTCTAATATTCCTTTTTTTGTAAATAAAATGTAAAAAATAATTTATTTTTATTATAAAATAATGTTATAATTAATATAGGTGATAATATGAGATATGATATAGAATTTAATGATTCTAATAAAGAATCATTTAAGATGAGTATTATTTATGCTCTTAATTCAGATTTATTAGAACTTAAAGGGAAAATTAATTTAGAACTATTAGAAAGTTATACTAATAATGTTTTAAAGCAAGAACTTAATAATTTAAGTAATTTTAATAAGGCTTTTAATATTCTTATTGTTAAACTTTCTAAATCAAAAGAATTATTTAATAAGTATGCTTACCCTCTTCTTGGGATTAATTGTGACACTTACGTTAAAAGAATGCGTGATGCGATTAGAAATAATCCTGGTGTTTGTTATGAGTATGCTAAGTCTAATATTGATTTAATTGATTATCAAAATGAAATAGAATCTATGATAGCATCTACGTATGCTAATAGTATTATTAAGTCTAAAATGGTTCATTTAGCCGAACAAAAATGGTTTATTAAATATATTATTCATGCTTTTAGTAGTGAGAGTAATTATAGACCTGATGTAATTGGTTATTCTTTCTCATATTATTTGAAAAAACGAAATAAAAATTTAACATTCCGTCTTATTAAAAAACATGATTACTTTTTATATCGTAAATATCCTATTATAAAAGATGATAATAGTATTATATATATTAATCTTGGTCTTTATAAAGTTATTGGAGATATTCATGGTTTTGAGGCTGGTCTTTTATATTTACTTAATAGTTGTTTTAAATCTTTAAGTAAAGGTTTAAAACATAATAAAGAGTATTCTATTACTTATGATGATGAAATGTATCGTTTTATTAAAGAGGAAATTATTTTTAAAGAAGATAGTAATTATTATAATAAGAATCAATCTTATTTTGATCGTAATATGGATATTTCAGAGTCTTCTCATAAAATGATTAATGAACTTTTATCTAATCCTCTTTTCAATAATTTAAATATTGAAAAGTATAATGTTGCTGAGTTTAATCAATATCGTAATTCTAGTAAATATTATAGTGTCGATGATTATATTGATCAAATTATTTATTCTGTTCCATCTCTTCTTGATGATTATCCTATGCTTAAGATGGAATATGATAAAAATGGGAAAAGAAAAAGTCTTAGAGACTTAATTAAAGTTAAAGAAGATAAACTTAAGATTTATTATGATGAAATTAATAATTTTAGGAATATTATTAATTCTGATGTTGATGATGCTATTAAGGTTAATATTAAGCGTAAACTTAATAAGCTTGAAAATGGTATTGAAGGAATTATTAGATGTCATAATAAAATGATTTATAAGTCTATAAAAGTGCTTGATAAAGGTCATTTTAAGGCTCTTCTTAAGACTTTAAATGCTTCTGAGATAAATCATACCTTGGAAGCTGTTAGACAGGAAAAAGAGACGTTTATTAAGAAATTACAAAATAATAGAACACGCATTTTTAAACCATCCATTTTCCTTGAAAATGATGAATTCTTATCAAAGGAATATGCATTAGCAATAAATTTAGAAACAATTATAATTGAAAACAAATAAAAAGGAGCATCGCTCCTTTTTTTATTCAACTTCTTCTGTCATTACTACTAAAATATAATCAGTTCCAATTAAACTTCTTTCTTTAAACTCGTAAGTTCTTTTAACACCATCTTTTTCAAGTACAATTAAATGAGTTTGTTTTTCTAAAGCTTTAAAATTACTTTGAGATAAATCTAATTCTAATTTATCTAGATATTCTTCACGATAGTGTGGTCTAATTATTGTAATATTATCATTAATTTCAAAAGATTTACTGTCATCAGTAACAAAGGCAATATTTCCGTATGCCCAAAATGTTTTAAATACATTTATACTTCCAAAATTCATATACGAAAATACAAGCAATACAATTACTATAAATATAGCCCATAAATCAGCATATGTATTTCTCATTCTTCTTTTAGATCTACTTTCTTGGCTTAATGTTGGATCAACATTTATCATATTATTATTCTCCTTACTTCTTTTTTAACTTCATTTGGTATAGGATCTGTTACTCCTAAACTTATTAACATTCTTGCTGGATATATTTTATTGTTATTTAATAATTCATTCTCATATTGTTTTTTTGTTATTTCATTATTTTCATATTGCTCTTTTAGTCTTATAGCATTCCATTTATATAAATCAATATAAATTTCTTGCATTTCTTTTTTGGTTTCTAGTTTATTAATATTATTAGTTACATAATCAACTTTTTTAATAAATTTTACAATATTTTCACTTGTATCATATTTTTTTAACATTCTTAATAAACTAATTAAATCAGCATTAAAATAATGTGTTTTAACAGTTTCATAATCTAATAATTTAATTAATTCCTTTGCTACATCTACTTCAAATAAACTATATGCACTTAAAGCATCATTTTCTTTAAAAATATCTTTATTAAATAATTCTGTAAAACCTTCATTAATTCCTCTTCCAATTTCTTCATTTTTAGCAATTTGACAAAAACCGGTATAAGTTACATCTTTAGTTACATAAGTACTTGCTACATGAAGTAATTCATGTGGTAATGATTCTTTTTTATCTTTCCCTAAATAAATTGTATTTTTACTAGGAAGATAAAAAGCATTTTTAATAAATTTATTATTTTTAATTTTAAGACTTTCTAAATTTCTTAAAATAAGCTTATTGTGTTCATCGTTATTATTTTTAAGTAATATATCAATATATTCTTGTATTTTTTGTGTAACTATATCATTTTCTTGTTTGAATTTACATTTTAAAAATGGACTTTTTTTATTTAATGAAGTACTATTATTATTTTGTTTATAAATAATAATAGTATTGTATTTAATTTCATTTAAATATTGTTTTATTTTTTCAATCATATAATATGTTTAATTTCTTTTAAATTCATTTCATCATCAACATTTAATTCAAATGTTTCTAAGTTTTTGATGTTTCCTTTAAAAATTTCTTGATCATTAAATGTTATTTTGATTTCTCTTTTATTGCCATCAATTACTTCTACATTAGTCCATTTCATTAATAAAAATAGCATTGCTTGTGAATGTGTTACTAATCCTATTGTTTCGTTTTTGTTGTCTTTAAAAATATTATTTAAAGTGTTATACATTCTTGTTTGTACATCTTTTCTAGATTCACCATTGTTGTATTTATATTCTTCTTTTTCTATTTGTTCTTTAAAATAGTTAGGATTTCCTTGTTTTTCTCCTATTATTCTTTCTTTAAATTCTTCATTTATATTTAGTTTAATATTATTATTTTCACTAATATATTTTGCTGTTGATATTGCTCTTACTGCATTTGAAGTCCATAAAACTTTTATTTGTTTAATTTCTTCTTTTGATGCAAATTGTTTTGCTTCTTCTTCCCCTTTTGCACTTAATACGCATTTTTCATTCATTTCCTGATTTGTATCATCAGCAATGTATACGCCTAAATTTTCTTTTAATGTATCTGCATGTCTAATTAAATATATCTTTGTCATTATTATCACCCTATAATAAAGTATATCAAAAAAAAGTATCTATTTCTAGATACTTTACATTAGCGTGTAAATAAAATTTTTTTTAGGGGTTTTCCTTCTTCTTTTTCTAAAATTATATTTCTCATTTCATCTGCTGATATATTTAAACCATATCTTAATCTTTGTTCTAATGATAAATTTAATGATGCTATTAAATCAAAAATTGAATAATCACATAAGAATCCATAAAATACTTGCGCAGGAATAATAAATTCTGATTCATCAAAATATATTCCAAGTAATGACTCAATTATATAAGGACTAATTTTATTTATTGTAACTAGATTATCTATATTATTAGTATAGTATAACAAATTATCTACCTCTTTAGTTGCTTCAAAATTAGCATCTGTTTCAAGTGGACAATAATCATGAAGCAGCGTATAAATTCCCATATTGTTTATAGTATCATTATGTATTTTAGAAAGTAATAAATCGTTTTCTTCTATCATTTGTTGTTGTTTAGCATGTCTTATTTCATGAATGATTGTATCATAGTAATGAAATAGTTTTATTAATATATGATTTCCTAATTCTTCTGTTTCTTTCATTTCTTTTTCTACATTATTTTTAATGTTATCAAAATTAATTAATATTTTTCTATCTTTAATATCATATCTTGCAATTTCATAATCGTTATCTATTACGACGTCTTTTATATATTTATTTAAATTGTATGAATCAATAATATCACTCATTAATTTTCTTAATTGATTAAATTGTATATCTTGATTATATATTAAAATATCTCTTGCTTTTACATAGAGTTCTTTTTCCATTTTACACCTTTTTAATTATTTTTTTTACATCTTCAGTTTCTTCTAATTCATTTAATAAATTATTTGTTATATTAAATCCATATCTAAGTTTTAATTCGTTTGTTTTAACACTTACTTTTAGCATTTGATATCTTCTTTCTTTTCTAAGTGCCATATAGTAAATAAAGGCTGGACTTATTGTGTTACCGTCTTCATCTTTATATAATGATAATAATGATTTCTTAACATAATTTAATCCATCTGCTTTAGAAAATTCACCATTTAAATAATTTGTTTGTTTAAAGAAATTATCTATTTCAACTATTCCTTCAAAATCAGCATCAACTTCAACAGGACATAAATCATGCATCATTTCATATATTGATAAGCTAGATAGTGAATCAATATATATTAGTCTTTCTATATTATTAATCATTTCATAATAATTTTTGTTTTGTTCTGCATGTCTTATTTCATGTCTTATTGTCTGTAAGTTCATTATAATATTATTAAATAGTTGATCTCTAAGTGGTTTATTATTTTTGTTTTTCATTGAGTATGCATTT
>CAJGDV010000070.1 GCA_904502155.1 uncultured Bacilli bacterium | reverse complement strand
TGTAGGAACAAATGGATATGTAAATGTATATGTAAATGGAGAAGAAAAACAAATTAAAATTCATGATATACATTTAGAAGAAGATACAGCAAGTTTAGACCATTATGAAACATATTCTTTAATTGATTATAATAGATGTGGGGTACCACTTCTTGAAACAGTTACAGAACCATGTATTCATTCAGGAGATGAAGCGCTAGCTTTCTTAGATGCGCTTAAGAAAATTTTTATTTACTGTAATGTATCAGATGCTAGAACTGAATTAGGTCAAATGCGTGTTGACGTAAATATTTCATTAGCACCTAAAGATGCTAAAGAATTAGGAACAAAAGTTGAAATTAAAAACGTTGGTTCTTTTGCCAATGTAAAAGAAGCAATCGATTATGAAATAGAAAGACAAACAAAAATTCTAAATGAAGGTGGAAAACTAATTCAAGAAACAAGAAGATTTGATGAAAAAACAAGAACTACAATTCATATGAGAGAAAAAATTGAAGCAGTAGATTATAAATATTTCAGAGAACCTAATATTCCACCATTCTTAATTACTGAAGAATTAAAACAAGAAATAAAAAATACATTACCTGTTTTACAATTTGATAGACTTAAAAAATATTACGAAGAATATAAATTACCAGAATTAGATGCAACAACAATTGTAAAAGAAATGGAAAATGCTAATTATTATGAAAAAATCGTAGAAGCAGGATCAAATCCAATTAGTGCTGCTAACTGGATGACAGGTAATATTTTAAGTACATTAAATAAAAATGGTATTACAATAGATGAATTTATTGTTTCACCTGAAAATATAGCAGAGTTAATTAAATTAATTGAAACAAATGAAATTTCATCAAAACAAGGTAAACAAGTATTTGAAAAAATGTTAGAAAATAATGAAAAACCAAGCAAAATAGTTAAAGATCTTGGTATGACACAAATTACTGATGAAAATATTTTAAGACCAATGATTATTGAATTAATTGAAAACAGTATGGAAACAGTAGAAGAATATAAAAAAGGAAGAAGTGTATTTAATTTCTTTGTCGGACAAGTTATGAAGCAAACAAAAGGTATGGCTAATCCATCAATTGTTGCTAAAATATTTAAAGAAGAAGTAGAAAAAAGATAGGAGAGATACCATGAAAAAAGATTTAAAAGATATTTTTAAAGAATACAAAGAATTAATGGGTAAAGAAGTTGTTGTTCAAGGTTGGATTAGAAACCATAGAAAACAAAAAGAATTAGGATTTATTGATTTCTTTGATGGTACTTATTTTACTAGTGTACAATTAGTTTATGATAACAAATTAGAAATGTTTGATGACATTCAAAAATTACATGTTGGATGTGCTATTACTGTTACTGGTACATTAGTTAAATCAGAAAGACCAGAACAATTATTTGAAATTATGGTTAAAAATGTGGTTTTAGAAGGAGATTGTCCAGAAGATTATCCAATTCAACCAAAAAGACATACAAGAGAATTTTTAAGAGAACAAGCATATTTAAGACCAAGAACAAATCTTTTTCAAGCTACATTTAAAGTTAGAAGTATAGCAGCACATGCTATTCATACATATTTCCAAGATAGAGGATATACTTATTTTCATGCACCAATCATAACAGGAAGTGACTGTGAAGGTGCTGGGGAAATGTTCCAAGTTACTACTTTAGATTTAGAAAAAGGAGTAAAAGAAGAAGATTATAAAGATGATTTCTTTGGTAAAAAAGCAGGTTTAACAGTTTCAGGACAATTACAAGCTGAACCATTTGCATTAGCATTTAAAAGAGTTTATACATTTGGTCCAACATTTAGAGCTGAAAATTCAAATACTAAGAAACATGCTAGTGAATTCTGGATGATTGAACCAGAAATGGCTTTTATGGATTTAGATGACTTAATGAATGTTGAAGAAGATATGTTAAAATATATTATCAACTATGTTATGACACATGCTAAAGCTGAAATTGAATTTTTAGATAAATTTGTTGAAAACGGATTAATTGCTAAATTACAAGGATTTGTTGATTCAAAAGCAGTACGTATTGATCATAAAGAAGCAATTCAAATTCTTAAAGATGCTGATGTAGAATTTGAAAACAAACCAGAATTTGGTGAAGATTTAGCAACAGAACATGAAAAATATTTAACAGAAGTTAAATTTAAATCTCCTGTATTTGTTAAAAACTGGCCAAAAGATATTAAAGCATTCTATATGAGACTTAATGAAGATAATGAAACAGTTGCTGCTGTTGACTTCTTAGTTCCAGGATGTGGAGAATTAATGGGTGGAAGCCAAAGAGAAGAAAGATACGATGTATTAGAACAAAGAATGAATGAAATGGGAGTATCAACTGAAGAATTATATTGGTATTTAAATTTAAGAAAATTTGGAGGATGCGTTCATTCAGGATTTGGTATGGGATTTGAAAGATTAATTATGTATTTAACAGGAGTAGATAATATTAGAGATGTTATTCCATTCCCAAGAACACCAAGAAATTGCGAATTTTAGTATAAAGCGACATATTTTGTCGCTTTTTTTGTTTATGCATTTTTATTGCTTTTTGTCAATATCTAAAAACAGCAAATTTCCTTTAAAATTAAATAAAAAAACATTGCAATTTAATATAAAAAATGTTATTCTTTTATTGTAAGCAAGATAGATAGTAAAATGATATAAATGACATGCTTATAAATAACAATAGAGGAGAGGTAATATAAATGTCAAAAACAGATTTAGTAAACTACATTGCTGAAGAATGTGGATTCACAAAAGCTGATGCTGCTCGTGCTGTTGAAGCATTCGTAGGTGGAGTAACAAAAGGATTAAAAGAAGAAGGTAAAGTAACTTTAACAGGATTCGTTACTTTTGCTGCTAAAAAGAAAGAAGCTAAAGTAGGACGTAACCCAAGAACTGGTGAAGCTGTAGAAATTCCTGCAAGAGTTGCAGTTGCTATTAAAGCTGGATCTAAATTAAAAGACGCTTTAAACTAATTAATTTAAAAAAGGCTTAATTGCCTTTTTTTATTATAGGAGGAAATATGTATAATGTAGTACTTAAAGTTTTAGAAGAAATTGAAAAACACGGTTTTAAAGCCTATGTAGTCGGAGGATATGCTCGCGACAGATATATGGATAGAAAAAGTTCTGATATCGATATATGTACTAATGCAACACCAATGGATTTAAAAGAAATATTTAAAGATGCTGTAAAACATAAAGAACAGTATGGTTCTGTTATGATTGTTGTTAATAATATTATTTTTGAAATAACAACATTCCGTAAAGAAGATAAATATTTGAATTATAGAGTTCCATCAAAAGTAACATATATTAATTCTTTAGAAGAAGATTTAAAAAGAAGAGATTTTATTATGAATACTTTGTGTATAGATAAAAATGGTCAATTTATTGATTTATTAGGGGCTAAAAAAGATATTGATAATAAAACTATAAGAACTGTGGGACCTGCTAAAATTAAGCTTAAAGAAGATGTTTTAAGATGTCTTAGAGCAATAAGATTTTCAACAATATTAGAATTTGAAATAGATAATGAATTAAAAAAATATATTAAAAAATATCGTATTTATTTAAAAAAATTATCTTATTATCGTAAAAAAGAAGAACTAGATAAAATTTTTTCTAGTACAAATAAAAAAAGAGGAATTCAATTATTAATTGACCTAGAACTTACAAAAGCACTTGAAATTGATGCATTAAATTCTATTGTTATAACAAGTGATGCAATAGGTATTTGGGCTCAACTTAGTGTGGAAGATAAATATATTTTTACTAAAAATGAAAAAGAACAAATCAAAAAGATTAAAGAATTATCAAAATTTAAAAAAATTGATAATGAATTATTATATAAATATGGACTTTATACATCTATCATTGCAGCAGAAATAAATAATCAAAATACTGATAATATCAAAAAAAATTATATGAATCTTCCAATTAAAACAAGAAATGATATAGATATCAATGCTAATGAAATATGTGAACTTCTTAATATTAAGCCTTCCTTTAAAATAAGCGAAATATATGAGATATTAGAAAAAGAAATTTTAAATTTAAATCTTGATAATGACAAAAATAAAATTAAAATATTTCTTAAAAAAAATATGTTATAATTATAATAGGTGATAGTATGAAGAAAAAAGGATTTACATTAGTAGAACTAGTAGCAGTATTAGTTTTAATTGCTGTTCTAGGTATAATAATATATCCTAGAGTTAGTAATATAGTAGAAGAAAATAAGAAAAAAGCTTTTATGGAATCAGTAAAATCTACTATTAGAAGTTACGATACATATTTAGCAAGCGAAAATTATCCTGATCTTGGAGAAGTAGATATTACTTCGGGAATTATTCCAACAGTAGAAGCTTCTAACTGGAAATCAGGAGTAATTGAAAAATTTGGAGATGACATTTACGTAGAAAATTTCTATGATGGAAATTTTTGTGCGTTTGGATATGAAAATTCACTAGTATTTACAAGAGGTGAATGTAAAAAAACACCAAATACTTGTTTTTCATTCGATGAAAATACTAAAACAATAACAGGTTATAAATTAGGCGGTTCATGTACTAAAACTGTAATAATACCTGATGTAATTAAAGGTGTAAATGTTGAAGCGATAGGAAATAGTGCCTTTTTTAATAAAAATTTAGAATATGTTATTATGCCAACTAGTATTACTACAATTGGCGAATATGCTTTTGCATCAAATAAATTATCAACAATTACAATACCAAATAATGTTGTTTATATAGGTAGAGGTGCATTTAATAATAATCTTTTACCAGATCAACAAGCTTTTATTTATAAAAAGAAAGCTGATAAAACATATGATACATCAGCATTAGTAAGTTATGGAGGAAAACGTAGAAGCAATATCGTTGTACCTGAAAATGTAAAAATTATTGGTGATAATGCTTTTAGACACAATAATATTACTTCAATAACATTACCATCTGAATTAGAAGAAATACATAATCAAGCTTTTATATATAATTATTTAACAGAAATAGAATTGCCATCAACACTAAAAGTTATTCAAGCTCATGGATTTGCATCTAATCAGATAAAAGAAGTATCAATTCCAAATGGTTTAACAACACTTGGAAATTATGCGTTTGAAAGAAACGGACTACAAGAAGTAAGTATACCAAATACAATAACATCACTTGGTACTCATACATTTTATTACAATAATTTAGAAGAAGTTACTATACCAACTAATTGGACATCTATCCCAGCAGGTACATTTCAACAAAATAAATTGGTATCGGTAACACTACCTGCTAATATAAAATCTATAGGAACATATGCTTTTTATAATAATCCTACAATGAATAGTGTTGATTTAGGTTCTGTTGAAACAATAGGAACATATGCATTTAGATATTGTCCAATTGAAACATTAAATATACCTTCAACAACAATATCTATAGGTGATTATGCTTTTGCTGATAATGCACTTTATGAATTAACATTTAATAATGGACTTACAAACTTAGGACATGCTGCTTTTTATAATAATGGTCTTGAATCATTAGTGTTACCTTCTACACTCAAGGTAGTAGGTGCAAATTGTTTTGAATATAATGATTTAACTAGTCTAACATTAAATCAAGGATTAGAAATTATATATTGGGGTGCGTTTGCAAACAACTTATTAACTACTGTTTCTATTCCAAATACTATTTATGAATTAGATTATTATGTTTTTAATAATAATAAGTTAACTGGTGATGCTGCCTTTATTTATGCTAGAAATAGTAATGGTACAGTAAATAATACAAAATTAATTAGTTATGGAGGAAACGATACTACTGTAACAGTACCATCAAACGTAAAGGATATTGGTCAAGAAGTATTCGCATATAGTAATATTCAAAAAGTAATATTACCAGAAGGAATAATTAATATAAGTGAATATTCATTTAGAGAATCACCATTGTCATCTATCAATTTTCCTTCAACGCTAGAAAATATTAATGAATATGCATTTCAGTCATGTAAACTAACATCTGTTTCTTTCCCATCATCATTAAATCAAATTGGTAATTTTGCCTTTGAAAATAACACAATAAGTTCAATTACATTTAGCGAGGGTTTAGAATTTATTGGAGAAAATGCATTTATAAATAATAAAATTACTACATTAGTTTTACCATCATCTTTAACATTTATTGATAACTTTGCTTTTGCAAATAATAAAATTTCATCTTTAACAATACCAACAGGATCATATATAGATTTAACAGAAGGAGGAATGTTTAATAATAATCAACTTCCTGATGATAAAGCCTTTATATAT
>CAJGDV010000069.1 GCA_904502155.1 uncultured Bacilli bacterium | reverse complement strand
ACCGACAGTAAATAACATCTTAGATGAATCAAGAAGAGGTGCATTTAAAACAACAACTCAAAATGTTTTAAAACAAGCTGAAGAAACTTGTATGATGGAAAATATTAAAGGTATAGAAGCGACAAAAACATATACCATTACTGATGGAAATGTTTTTCCTAAATTAGATTTAAAAGGAGAACTTCCTGACAATGGGACAATTATATTAGATGGTGAATGTCAAGGAAAAATTGCAGTTAATAATAATAAATATTGTGGTAAAAGATTAGATATAAATGATCAAGTTTCTGTAACTGATTATGATTCTAGTACATGTGTGTTAGAATCTCCTTATTTACATGAAACAGCAGAAGATACTTGTTTTGTTTATGAGGTTGAAGATGAAACTATTTCAATTGTTGGATATGACAATAATAAGAGCGGATGTGCTAAAACTAAAATAACTATCCCAACTACAATTGATAACAAACCTGTATCAAAAATTGGTTATAATAAATATTCTTGTAATAATCAATTATTTAGTAGTATAGTAACAGAAGTTGATTTTTCAAAAGCTACTGAGTTAACTACTTTAGAAGAAATGGATAATTTTCAATATTGCAGTGAAAAACCATTAATAAAAACATTTGATTTGGTAAATACTAAATTAACTTCGATAGAATTATGGTGGGGACAACAGTTTCTAGGTATAGAAAACATAAAACTTCCTAGCACTATAACTTCATTACATGAATATACGTTTGCAGGTTCTTTAAAAACGCTTTATATCGATAAACCTGAAGGATCTATAGAAGGAGCTCCTTGGGGATTAACTAATACTGTAATAACATATAAAAAATGAGAAGAATAATTTTATTCTTCTCTTTTTATTTTATCTCCTTGATAAATATCATGTAATTTCATATATTTATCTATATCATTAAGAACACAGAACTTTTTAACTAACCATTTAGGCTCAATTAAATCGCTTGCTTTAGGATCACCGGTAATTCTATTAATTACAATTTCAGGTCTTAAATATCTAAGTTGCTCGCAAACTATTTCTACATATTCTTCTTTAGTAAGAACATGAAAATGTTCTTTTTCATATAAATCTAATAATTCTGTATTTTTAATAATATGAAGCATATGAATTTTAATTCCTTGGATATCTAAATCATTTAAATATTTTGCTGTTTCAATCATCATTTCTTTAGTTTCATATGGTAAGCCATTAATAATATGAACAACAACATTAATATTTCTTTTACGAAGTTCTAAAACACTTTCTTTAAAACATTCTAAAGAATGGCATCTATTAATTAAATCTATTGTTTCAGGATGAATTGATTGAAGACCTAATTCAACTGTTAAATAAGTTTTTTTATTAAGTTCTTCTAAATAATCATAGCATTCATCACTAATAGCATCAGGTCTTGTCGCAATATTAAGTCCAACAACATTATCTAAATCTAATATTTTTTCATATTTTTCTTTTAATTCATCAACAGGAGCATAAGTATTAGTATTGGCTTGAAAATATCCTATATATTTTCCTGTTGGCCATTTTTTTGACATTATTTCTTTTACATCATTAAATTGTTTAACTAAATCATCACATACACGTCCTGCATATTCTCCTGAACCAGATTTAGAACAATAAATACAACCTTTTTTACCAACTTTACCATCTTTATTAGGACAAGTAAATCCGCCATTTAAACTAACTTTAAAAACTTTGCATCCGAATTTATGTTTATTAAAATAATCTAAAGTATGATATCTTTTATTTGTATCACTATATATAAAATTGTTCATAAAATCACCTCAATTAGGCTTATTATAACATATTTTTATATGTAATTATTGTGAAAATACTATTATTATCAATATATTTTTGATATAATTACATTGGAGGTAATAGACAATGAAGAAAAATAACAATTTACTTAGAAACATCTTAGTTTGTTTTCTATTATGTGTATTATTATCATGGGTAATACCTGTAGGAACAATTAGTGATGGAACTGTTAGTACATCATCTATTAAACCAATAGGATTATTTGGTTTAATCTATGTGCCAGTTATTACAATTGCTACATTTGTACAATATGCTGTTGTAATTTTAGCACTTGGTGGTTTTTATGGTGTATTAAATAAAACAGGTGTTTACTCAAAATTAGTAAACTCAATTGCTAAAAAATATGATAAAAAAGAAAAATTATTTTTAATTATCACAATAACAACAATAATGATTTTAGCATCTGTTTTAGGAAATCCTTATGGATTATTAGTATTTGTACCATTCTTAATGGGAATTATTTTAAAACTTGGTTACAATAAAATAACTGCTGTAGCTGCAACAATTGGTTCAATCTTAGCAGGATCAGTTGCATCAACATATGGTTTAAATGTTGCAACTCAAATTGCTAACACATTTAGTATTGATGTGCACAATGGTATAATGCCAAAATTTGCATTTTTATCAATTGTAACTGTACTTTATGTACTATTTGTTTGTGGTCATAAACAAACAGTAATTGAAAAACCATTTAAAATGATTAATGATGGTGATAAAGAGAAAAAAGCATTTATTAGAATTAAAATTCCATTTGCTGAAGAAAAATTTGAAAATAAGAAAAATGTTAAACCATTAATTATTATTTTTGCTTTATTAGCTGTATTCTTATTCTTCAGTATGACTAATTGGCAATATATGTTTAAAGTAACTTTATTTAATGACTTATTTGATAAAATAGGAAATATTAAAATTGGTGAAGTAGCAATTGTAAAAAGTATTTTAGGATCAGATAATCCATTTGGTTACTGGACAAGCTATGAATTAGCTGCTACGCTTCTTTTATTCTCATTATTAACAGGATGGATTTATGGATTAAATTTTGATGAAACATGTCATGCTTTTGGTGAAGGTGTTAAAAGAATAGGTAAAACTGCCTTTATTATGACATTAGCATCAATCGTATTTACTGTTATGCTTATGGGTAGTGGAAATACAATGTTTATAACAATAACTGATAAATTATTATCACTAACAAAAGATTTCTTCTTCCTTACAACATCTGCTACAGGTTTAATTAATGGATTCTTCTATAATGATTTTTATTATGGATTATCTAGTGTAGCTGATTTATTCTTATCAAAATATAATGAAGGAATTTTACCAATAGTAGGATATATTTATCAAACAATGCATGGAATTATGATGCTTATTATGCCAACAAGTGTAATCTTAGTAGGTGGATTAAGCTTATTAGATGTACCATTTAAAGATTGGATTAAATATATATTTATGTTTGTATTACAATTATTAGTATTATCTATCGTAATTTCAATTGGTCTAGTTTTAATGGTATAAAGAGACATTTGTCTCTTTTTTTATTATGTAAAATATGATAAAATAGTTTATAGAATAGAGGGTGTAGTAAATGAACTTTAATTATTCGGATTTTATACTAGTTTTTGATACATTATTAAATATATGGTGGGCTCTTTTTATCTTTTTAACATTTTTTCTTTATGTAAAAAGTATAAAACCATATAAAACAAGTTTTGATGAAGAGTATTTTAAAGGAATACCAAGTGATTTAAGTATCATAGAAGTTAGTAATTTAGTAAATAAAAAAATAAATGCAAACACATTAGCTGCATATGTAATAAATTTAATAAATAGAAACGTTTTAAAAATAGAAGTTGATGATGGAATAGAATACATTAAAAGAGGTTCTTATAATGGTAATTTATCTATCGGAGATGAATCAACTATAAAATTAATTTTATATACAATGGGTGACGGAGATCAAGTAACAATATCACAACTATATAATTTTTGTGATAGAAGAAGAAATAAAAATATAATGCTTATGGAATTTCAAATATGGTGTAAAGTTATGAGAAAAGAAAATTATAAACATATTTTTTATGAAACTAAGGATGAATATGGAGTAGTAAAAACTATAACTATATTTGGAAGTTTATTATTTTTTATAAATATTTTTGCGCGTTGTAATAATATACTAGCTTATTTTACCCTTCTTCCAGCAATATTATTACTTGCTGTATATTCTAATGTTCATAAAAGAACAAGACAAGCAAATGATGAATATTACAAATGGGTAGCTTTTAAACAGTATTTAGATAATATTGAAAAATTTGATGAAGAAGTTTTATATCCTGAAGAATATTTAGTATATGGAACATGTTTAGGTCTAAAAGGTTTAGAAGGAAAACTTACAGAGCATAATTATTGTGAAAGATTAGTTGAAGCATTAAATCGATGTGTAGTTAAGGCAATTTTAAGTGGAAATAGGAGTCTTTAATGAAATATAATTTAGATGGTGTTGAATATAAAGTAGATATTCAAAGAAAAAACAACAAGAATATATATGTTAGAATAAAAGAAGATTTAACTATACAAGTTAGTGCTCGAAAATTTACAACAAAAAAAGAAATAAAATCTTTATTAGATAACAATCAAGAATTTTTAAGAAAAACCATTTCTAAAAGAAAAAAAGAAAACAACAAAAAAAATCAATTTTTAATTTTTGGTGAGCCATATGAAATTGTGGTTATGCCACAATTTAAAAACATTAAAATGGTAGACAAGGTAATTTATACTCCTGATGAAAATAAGCTTGATAAGTGGCTTAAAAAAGAAATGAAAAGGATATTTGAAGATAGAGTAAGAATCAATTATATGAGATTCACAGAAAATATTCCATATCCTGAAGTAAAAATTAGAACAATGAAAACAAGATGGGGAGTTTGTAATAGAAAAAAAAGATATATAACTTTAAATAGTAATTTAATAAAAGAATCAATTGATAAACTAGATTATGTTATTATTCATGAATTATCTCATTTTGTACATTTTGATCATTCAAAAGAATTTTGGGCTGTAGTAGCTAAATATTGTCCAAAATATAAACAAATTAGAAAAGATTTACGAGAGTAGGTGAATACTATTAAAAAATTATTTAAGATTTTTTTGCTTATTATTTTAATAGTTCCAATGATGATTCCACCGCAAGAAGTTAAAGGGAAAACCATCAATGGATTACAACAAGAAATTAATGATGCTAAAAAACAAATTGAAGAAAACAAAAATAAAAAACAATTAACACAAGAACAAATTCAAACTGTTAATGCTAATATTTCTTTAATAGATAAAGAAATAAAAGACGGAGAAGCAAAAGTAATAGCTTTAAATGAAGAAAGCATTAAATTAGCAAATAAAATTGAAGAAAAAAAGGAAGAAATAAAAAAAATAATTAATTTCTTTCAATTATCTAATGGTGAAGAAACTTATTTAGAATATGTTTTTGGCGCTGCTACATTTACAGATTTTATTTATCGTAAAGCTATAACTGAACAATTAACAAAATATAATAAAAATTTAGTTAAAGAATTTGATGAAATGATCAAAGCTAATAGAAAGAAAACAGAAGAAATCGCTGAACAAGAAAAAGAATTATTAAAAAAACAAGCAAATTTACAATCTGAAATTGTAAAATTAAGATATCAAACAAATTTACTTGAAAAAGATACTGGGGATCTAGAAGATGGTATTCTAGAAGCACAAAAAACATTAAATGATTTACGTCGTTTAGGATGTGGAGAAAATGAAGAAGCAAGAGCATGTTATGACAGATTAAATACACTTCCTGTTGATACTCAATTTTGGAGACCTACAAATACAGGTGTTATTACATCATATTTTGGTCCTAGATCTTATCCTTATGTTGGGTTCCATTATGGAATTGATATTGGTATTCCAATTGGGACACCAGTTTATGCGATTGCTGCTGGTAAAGTTGCAAGTTTCAATTATTGGGATGGAACAGGTTATGTAGTATATGTTTACCATAATATTAATGGTGTTAAATATACTAGTGTTTATGAACATTTAGATCGATATAATACATATGTTGGTGCTATTGTTGATAAAAATACTGTTATTGCTTATTCTGGTAATACAGGATATTCAACAGGTCCACATTTACATTTAAGTATTTTAAATGGATGGGCAGGTATTGATTATATTTTATGGAGTAATGCATATTATAATAACAATTTAAATCCAATAACTAAGATTAACTTCCCACATGGACAATATTGGCATAATAGAACAACATGGTATAAATAACGACAAAATTCATAAATTAAATATGTTATAGTCTAATTGGTGATAATATGAAAGTTAAAATATTTGATGAAGCTCACGAATTAGATTTAGAAGATGCTATAAACAAATTTATAGAAACAGGTGTTGATATAATAGATATTAAATTTCAAACAGCTGTACAAATAGTAGGTGAAGAACAAATCTACTGTTTTACAGCACTTATTATGTATGAAGAAAAGAGATAGAAAATATCTCTTTTTT